>URTZ01000005.1 GCA_900550825.1 uncultured Collinsella sp.
GAGCCAGTCCCCCGGCTCGCCCGCTTTCAATCATGTAAATCGCCGTATCTACTCTGCAGACGAAGATCCACCGTCAACGATTGCCTGCTCGGACTCAGGAATCCCATCGGCACCCGTGCTCTGTTCTTGCTCCACCTCTTCGCTGATTGCGGAGGCGGGGGTCGAGCCCTTCGCGCCCACGATGTAGGCAGCTCCAAACCCTAACGCAATGGCAATCAAGGTCAAAATCACGTAGACAGGCCAATGGCGCTTAATATACGAAAACACGTTGACTCCTTAGAGCTCCGTCTACGAACGGCGGATAACCTCGGTCACGACCTCGGATACCGTGGCAATGTTCGTCGGGTTGACATTGTGGGGCAGGTCGTCCTCGGTACGAGCGCAAGCCAGACGCGTGCCGTCCACGCCGGCGATGGTGAGGGCTCGGCGGCTCGCCTCGAGCGCGGCGTAGGCATCGGTCTTGGCATAGGGCATCTCGAGCGCGCCACAATCGACATGGAACGACTTGCACACCTTGCTGACCAGGTTCATGATGCGGCGATC
This sequence comes from uncultured Collinsella sp., assembly GCA_900550825.1. Lineage (GTDB taxonomy): Bacteria > Actinomycetota > Coriobacteriia > Coriobacteriales > Coriobacteriaceae > Collinsella. The sequence goes on from URTZ01000005.1 coordinate 544, forward strand.
GCCCTTGAGCAGCTGTTGTTCGCCCTCGACCGTCACAACCGAAAGCCTACCGGCGCCGACGGATTCAAGATTGATGAAAAATACGCCGCGGAGCTTATCGCGATGCGAAGCCAAGAAGGCCTTCATGCCGGCGCCATCACAATCCGAGGCGCCCGTTGCCACAAACCAGATATCGTGACCAAGCAGCTCATCATCGCCCATAGAGGCGACAGCCGAGAGCATATCTTCGGAAGAAGCGCCGTCGGAAGACGTAGCGCCGCCCTTCCAGCCATCGTTATCGTCCTCGAAATTATCCCACGAACCGATGCCGCGACCGGACTTCTTGGCATCGTAATCGTCTTCGACGCCCAGCCAGTCACTCATGCTGTCCTGTTCGTTTTTCTTTTTACGACCGAACAGGCCGCCCAGGCCGCGCTTGCGAGACTTGGGTGCCGCCGGGGCGGGAGCCGAAATGGTCTCGATCGGCTGAGCGCCCGACGCAACGGGCATAGGAGGCGCAACGGGTGCCGATGTGGGTTCGGGACCCTGGGCGGTAGCAAAGGGGTCGTTGACCTGTGCGGAGGGGTCGGGAAGGTCGAACAGCGACGTGCGAGACGCAACGTTTGCCTGCTTCATCGACGGCAGCGACGGATCAGGGACTGAAGCCAGCGGAGACGAGGAAGGCGCGGGCGACGGAGCCGACGCCGGATCGGGAACATTCATCTGCGGACGCGGCGATGCTTGGGAGGAAATCTGGGCCATAAGGGAATCGACCGTTTCGTCCTGGGTGGGAGCGACATTGGCAACCGTGGCACCGGAACCACTCGGGGCCGGCATGGTGAAAATCTGCGTGGAGTAAGGCCTCGACTCATCTGTCTCGGAAGCCTCGGAAACCGCAGGCACTTCCTCCTGCTCGACCTCGGCCGAATCATCTTGCTCGGCTGCCGCGTATTGCTCTTCGTCAGGGTTGGCCTCGACGGCCTCGTCCTCGGCGGCATCTTGGATTTCGGCAGCATCAATAGGCTCGTCATCGTCTGCCGCGTCGCCCTGCTCATCGGAAACAGGAAGGGGCTCGGCAATCGCGGTGCCTTGCTTTTCAAACGTTATCGTGGAATCGAACTGCGCGGCATCAAACGACATGGTGCTATCGACGTGCTGCTGAGCCTCGAAAGACGTCGTCGCCTCAACAACACCCGTGGACGCCGGTTGCTGGGACTCAAAGGACGTTGTAGCTTCGGCAGCGTCGACGGGCACGGACTGCATAGCCTCGTTCTGTTCGAACTCTTGCGCCGCGCGCTCGCGTGCCGCCTCGGCTACTTGCTGCTGAGCGATAGCCTCCTGCTCGGCAGCCTCGCGTGCGGCAGCGCGCTTCTCCTCGAAATCGTCGACAAATTTCTTGCCCTTTGCAAGCGCGCCCTTAAAGAAGTTGGAAGCACTGGCGCCAATCGAAGAGAACGCGGATGCAATATCGGCATGGGGCGTTGCCGCGGGAATCTCGGCAGAGAAATCAGTATCGCTCTCGTAAGACACGCGCCTCGGCTGTTCAACGTAATCGTCGTCAGACTCGTCCGCAACGTCTTGCGCCGGCGCGGCGGGAGCCAAAATGTCCAGTCCTGCCGCGGGATCGATCGCGGACACCGCCTCGGGCTCGGCAACGGCAGCGGTAACCGCGGCAGACTCATCATCCACGGCGACAACGGGCGCAGGTGCAGTCACGACGGGGGCAGGCTCGGGCTCAAACGTCGGCTCCTCGCCTTCCTCGTAATCGAGCGTGCAGGACTCGGGAAGCATTCCGAGCGCACGGATGGCATCCGAACCAAAGCGGATGTTGCCGGCGGCATTGCGATAGAGCTTGGGCTCGGGCTCGGCCGCGACAGGCTCCTCCGCCGGCTCGGCAGTGGGAACCTCGTCATTGAACTCTTCGGCCTGGACAGCCTGATTCTGATCCTCGGGCACGATGGCGCCAATCAGCGTCTCGTCGGCAGACGCACCCTCAAAGCCCTCGATCTGCTCGTCAAAAGCCTCGCCCTGTTCGGGCTCGGTCTGAGCGTCGGGAGCAATCGGCTGACCGAACTCGTCCTCGGCGTAGGTAGGCTCTTCATACTCGATGGTGTTGCCGTAGTCGTTTTGCTGTTGGGCCGCGGCATACTCCGCCGCTGCGCGCGCCATCTCCTCGGCACGACGCTTCTGCTCCCCAAAATAGGTATCGAACGGAACATCGTCGGGAAACTCGTTTTCGCCCTGGAAGGGAGCAACGTTGTCCATAACGCCGAGCATAGCGGCGACAGAAGACTTGTTGCACACCGCGCCGGACGTATAGGGAAGAACGTGGCGGTTAGAGATGATGTTTGCCGCGTTGGCAAGTGCAACGAGGGAAGCGAGGATCGCGACAATCCACAGCAGAACCTTGAGCGCGCCGGGGAGCGGCAGGATACGCAAGATGGCAACGGCAGCAGGGGCAACCGTGGCAACGGGCAACAGCTTGGCGATGAGCGCACGATACGAAGCATAGGGCTCGCGGGCGAGCAGCTCAGCACGGGGAGAGTCGTAGTGTGCGACAACGACCACCGGGCGGTTGCGCGGAGACGCGAGCGGGCCCGAGGCCTTGTGGTAGGCGATGACATTTTGGCTCACGCCCGTCTTGCCCAGGCGCGAAACCACAGGGTGGCCCGTGCGCTCGAGCACGTAAAGAACGGCGCCGACAATGGCCAGCAAGGTGCCAACCAAGCCGATGCCGCCGCCGATGCCCATCAGCAGGGCGCCGGCAAACGCAAGAATACCGGTAACGGCAAATGCCAACCTACTGGGCGCCGGGGCATTGAACTCCTGAACCTCGGGATCAAAGCCGTGGTTGCGGAAGATCTGAGCGATATCCTCGGCAGCCAAGCGCTCTTCTTCGCTGCATGCCGGCGTAATGCCGGTGTTCTGCAGCAGGTGGTTAATATAGTTCTGGGTGTTCGCCATGTGCGCTCCACATCCATAATCCGACAAATAGGCCCAATGCATGCACATTAGAACCGTATATAGTCGAAAGTATACCCCGAGCGAGCGCAAACGACCGAATTCGGGCCATCTTAACGCCCCGAGCGGACAAGGATATAGCCTAATCTCCATATCGGACTAAAATCATGGCAGCAAACCACCTTCTCATGCGAGGACTCTATGACGGCAAGCGACGCGACCGCGACAATTAAAAAGGGGAATTCGGAGCCCAGTTTCGATAAAACGGCTCAGCGCATCCTCAATCTTTTCTTTGTGCTCAACAGCTCCCCCGAACCGCTGACGACCGAGCAGATCGTCTTGGATTCTGACCTGGGATATGGCTCGGGCAACATCGACTCGGATAAGCGCAAGTTTCGGCGCGATCGTGACAAACTGCTCGAGCGTGGCATCTTAATCAAGGAGGTTCGCCCTGCCGGCGCGCAGGAGACCGAGGAAAGCTCGTGGACAATCGACCGCGAGCACACGTTTGCTGCAGGCGGCCTCATCACCGCAGACGACGCCGATATCCTGCTCAACGCCATCGACCAGACAATAGCGGCCGGCTCATCCACTTTTGCCGCACCGCTTGCCGATATTCGCTCCAAGATTGCCTATCTCACCGACAGGACGACGGCGGACGAGGCGACAATCAGCCGCTCTCCCACCGTCGATGCGGTATGGAGCGCCTTTGCCGAGCGATGCGCGCTGCGATTTTTATATCAGAACGGACGCGGTGAGCAAAAAGAGCGTACCGTCTGCGTCTACGGCATGTTCGAGCGCGAGGGTGTGGCGTACTTCTGCGGCCTCGACAATGCCACCGACGACATCAGGACATTCCGCTGCGACCGTATCGTTCGCGCTTGGCGTCCTTCGAAGGCCTACACCATCCCTGTGGACTTCAACCTCAACGACTACCTGTTCTTTGGATTCGATTTTGCCGACCGACCGCCCGTTGCAGCTACGTTCTCATTCGCCCCTCAGACGCAGATCGATATGATCAACGGTCTCACGCGCGGGCGAGGTAAGCTCGCACACACCGATGCGGGATGGATCTGGACCGTTGACGTGCGCGACCTTGAAGCCGCCGCTTCATTTTGCATGGCCCACGCCATGGACGGCATGAGGCCCATGGCCCCCAAATCGCTCAAACAGGCGTGGAACCACCTCATCGAAAGGACGGTGCACGAGCATGCCCGTGCGTAAACTCACCAGCGAGCAGAGGCTCTCGCGCGCCATCGACATCATGGAGGCCCTCTACGCCGCCGGCGAGAACGGCATGACTCGAAACGAGATTTGCAGTCGCTTTGACATCACGGGGGCGTCGCTCGACGAGATTCTCGAGATCGTCTCGACGCTCGCGGACCGAGAATCGGGTGCGCGTATCATCTGCGAATGCCACGACGAACGTGTGGTCCTCACCGGTGACGCCGGACGTGTGCTACCGTTGCGCTTGAGTGCCGCCGAGGGCGCTGTGCTCAACCACGAACTTGAATCGTTGGGGATCGAGCCGCAGACGGCAGCTCGGATTCGACACGCTCTTCTACCCGAAGAGCTCGGCTATAACCAGCGCGTCTTTGACACCGTCAACCACGGGTCGCACTGGCAGCAGCTGAGCTGCGCCATTCAGGACGGCGTTCGCTGCCTCATCTCGTATCGTTCGATGGACGATGCACGGCCACGCGAGCGTCTGGTCGATCCCTTGCGCATTACGGCAAACGGCGACCAAACATACCTGATTGCCTGGGACATCGCAGTCGATGAGCAGCGCACCTATCGCATGGATAAAATCGAGGGACTCACCTTGACGGAAGACTCCGTCGTGCCTCACGCATCGGACGTTGCATCCCTCCACGATTCCCTTGCCCGGACGCAGCGTAGCGCAAAGCTCTTGATGCCATTCGATATGGCGGAGCATCTGGACTGGGCCGGCATCACCCTCATCGAGCGCAGCGGGGCAGACATGGCAACGGTAACCGTGCATTACGGCTCCGAGCGTTGGCTACTGAGCCAGATAATCGCAGCGGGTGGAGCCATCCGCATCTTGGATGACCCCACCCTGTCAAAGCGTCTGTGCGATATGGCAAAAACCCTCGTCTGTCCGCTTTAGCGCCGCCGCTCGTGGCGTGCGCGCCACAGTTGCAGATAGTGACCGATCTGCGCCGATTCGATGCGCTGGTAGGAGCTCGTGGGCAGCGACGTTAAGAACTTCTTTCCGTAGCCCTTCGTCACCAGGCGCGGGTCGGCCAGAATCAGCACGCCGCAATCGGTCGACGAGCGGATAAGGCGGCCGGCCGCCTGCTTGACCTCGAGCACTGCCTCGGGCAGCGAATAGCGCGCCCAAGCGCGGTCTTCGCGCAGGTTGCGCTCGCACGAGAGCGGGTCCGTGGGGCTCGAGAACGGCAGCTTGGGAATGATGACGCAGCGCAGCGTCTCGCCGCTGGCGTCAAACCCCTCCCAGAAGGCCTTAAGCGCAAAAAGCGATGAAGTCGGCTCGTTGATAAACCGATCGCGCAGGCGACGAGGAGATGAGTTGCGCTGCTGGCAGTTGAGCTCCAGACCCGCACGGGCCATCTTGGGCTCAACGCGGGCGTACAGGTCTTCCATGTCGCGCCGATTGGTGAACAGTGTGAGCACCGATCCGTCCATGGCAAGATGGGCGTCGACCAGCACGCGCTCGAGCGCCGTAAGATAGCTCTCGCGATCGCGCGGATCGGGGATATCGCCCGCAACGACTACAGCCATGTTCGAATCGAAGTCGTAGCTCGAGTCCAAGTGCAGCGATGAGGATGTTGAAGCACCGATGCGATCGAGGCCGACCGCGTGGTTAAAGTGTTCAAAGCTTTTGGACACCGTCATGGTCGCCGAGGCAAAGATAGCCGTGTGAACCTCGGGCAGCCACTCGGTCGCCAAGGCCTCGCCAATGTCGATGCGCTCTGCGGTCATTGACTCTCCGCCGGCACGCAGCCTGCGATTGACCTGCAGCGAATACACGTAGTGTTCATCGGTACCATCAATGATGAGTTTGAGGTTCTCGGCCAGCTCGTGCAGGCGGCGCGAGATATCACCCAGGTCGACAACAACCTCGGGCTTGTCGGCGGCGACGGCTTGCACCAGCGCGTCGACGCTCTTGTCAGCCTGTTCCAATGCGTCGATGGCAGCGTAGGCCGACGGTAAGAAATCATGCCAGTCATCAGATTCGCGCAGCTCGGGGCCAATCCATAGATTGGCATTGTCATAACCCCCACGGGCACGGCGGCCGAGCTCGCGAACGCCATCGAACACGTCGGCGATCGCCATGCTCGCGCGCGCAACCATCGACGTCGCCTTGGCAGTAAGGCCCAGATAGAGCGTAGAGCCCTCGGAGGTTGCCAAATCACGGGAAACCTGGCTTAGCGCGCCGGTGCTCGAGCCACCCAGACGCTCAAACAGAACGCGTGATTCGTCCGCCGACACCACGCGCGCCCACTGGCGGCGCGCCTCGCGCTCGATGGAATGGGCCTCGTCGATTACCCAATGACGAATCGGAGGTAAAATCCTGCCCTCGGCCGCGACATTGCGGAACAGCAGGGAATGGTTGGTGACCACCACGTCGGCATGCGCTGCACGACGGCGAGCGCCGTGGACCAAACATTTATCAGGGAAAAACGGGCAGAGGCGACGAGCACACTCGCGCGAGGCCGTTGTAAAGTCGGGGCGGTTGACGCTGCGCCACCGAATACCGAGCGAGTCGAGGTCGCCATCGGCTGATTGGCAGACGTACGCCATAATGACCGCGACCGCCGTGAGCGTGTCCGCCGGATCGCGCTTGGTGGTAATCTCGACCTGGCCGCGGCTCATGCGCTCAAGCTTGCGCAGGCACGGATAGTGGTCATACCCCTTGAGAGCGCAAAATGACAGACCACCGTCCAGTTGCTCGGCAAGTTTTGGCAGCTCATGATACATGAGCTGGTCGGCAAGATTGTTCGATTTGGTCGCAATACCAACCGTGATGTTGTTACGGCGTGCTGCCTCGGCAAAAGGCACCAGATAGGCCATCGATTTGCCGACGCCCGTGCCCGCCTCAATTACACGATGAGTGCCCGTGACCAGCGCATCGCGGACCTCGAGCGCCATCGCGATCTGCTCATCACGCGGCTCGTAGGTGGGATACATGCGATTGACCAGGCCACCTGGCGCATAGTCTGCCTCAATCTCCTCACGACTCGGCATCTTGAGGACCGGCAGTTCGTCGGCGTCCACCCGATCGTCGGCGCGATCGGCCTTGAGAACGTCAGCACGAGCGGCGCTGAGAGAGAAGATAGAACCAGGGTTCTGCCCCGCCAAGAATGAGAAGATAGGACGATAGGACCAAGGCACATCCGGATGCATGTCGGCTAGGCGCGCCATGAGGCCCTGGGGCAAGTCGGTGAGCGCCACGAGCAACACACGCCATACGCCACACAGGGCGTCGACGTCGGCATTGGCACGGTGTGATACCGAGTCACAGCCAAACAGATCGGCCATAAAAGACAGCTTGTGCGAGGCCAGGCGCGGAAGCGCGATGCGCGACAGCGCCAGCGAATCGATCCAGATATCGCTCACGTTGACGCCGCCTTTGACCGACTCGATAAACGAGCGATCGAACGTGGCGTTATGTGCGATCACCGGGCAACCACCGACAAAATCGGCGAGAGCGGCGACGGCCTCAGCGGCCGACGGGGCATCTGCCACATCGGCATTTGTAATGCTCGTGAGCTCGGTAATCTCGGCGGGAATCAGTTGCTTGGGATGCACGAAGGTATCGAAGCGGTCGACGATCTCGCGGCCCGAAAGACGGGCCGCCGAGATCTCGATCAGCTCGTTGTCCTGCACCGAAAGACCTGTGGTCTCGGTATCGAGGACAATCACATCTTCCTCGATAAGGCCGAAGGACTGCGTTTTAGCGCGTTCGGCAAGCGTGGCATAGGAGTCGATGACAAACTGCGGCGTTCCTGACGAAACCGCGTCCTCGATTAGCATGCAATGCCCGCTCGACGAAGGCCCATACGGATCAGGCTGTCACAGACCTGCGGGAACGTCATGTCGTCTGTGTGGCGGATCTCATCCGGATACAGCGACGTATCGGTCATGCCGGGAATGGTGTTGGTCTCGAGGATGACGGGGCCGTCCTCGCTCACGATAAAATCGCTGCGCGAGATGCCCACGCAACCGAGGGCCTTGTGAGCAGCACAGGCAAGCTCCTGAGCGCGAGCGTAATTCTCGGGTGAAATCTGCGCCGGAATACGATGGATGTCCGTAGGGTCGACATACTTCACGTCCAGATCGTAGAACTCACAGTCCTCGGGCTTGCGAATCTCGACAATCGGCAGGGCGCGCACGTCGTCCTCGCCGTACACGCCGACGGTGATCTCGGTACCCTCGATGCACTTCTCGACCAGCACTTTGTCGCCGTACTCAAACGCCTTGGCAATTGCCGCGGGCAGCTCGGAGGGCTCATGGACCAGGGAAATGCCATAGCTGGAACCGTTGACGGCCGGCTTCACAAAGCAGCGCTCGCCACAAACCTCGACGATATGATCGATATCGACTTCATCGCCCACCTCGAGCGCAAGGCCGGGGGCAATGGGGATGCCCGCCTTGGCGTATAAGAGCTTAGAGACCTCCTTGTCGGCACCGCAGGCGCTGGCAAGCACGCCCGAGGCCGTGTAGGGGATACCCAGGGTCTCCATGGCGCCCTGCATGGCACCATCCTCGCCGCCGGCACCGTGCATGGCGATAAACGCCACGTCAAAGCCGCCGGTCGCCATGGTTACCATAAAATCATCAGCGGCCGTGTCGAGCAGCTCCACCGAGGTGTAGCCGGCTTCCTTCAGTGCCACCACAACGTTCTTTCCCGAATTGAGCGAGATCTCGCGCTCGGCGGAATGACCGCCCGCCAAGACCGCTACGTGCATGTTCTCTAGGCTTTTACCCGGCATGGGCAGACTCCTCCTCTATAATTTCTGCAGCTGATACCATATTGTAGCGATACCCTCTACGTTTCCCCAAAATCGAAAGGCTTCCATGAATCCCAGGACTAAATCTCAGGACATTCGCGACTTGAGCCAAAACGATATTCGCGAGCTCGTGGCCGAACTTGGCCAGCCAGCCTTCCGCGCGAAGCAGCTCATCGAATGGGTCTTTGAGAAGAACGTTTGTTCGTTTGACGATATGACCAACCTTCCCAAGGCTTTCCGCGAGCAGCTTAAAGAGGCTTTTGCCTTTGACACGCCGACTGAACTAACCAAGCAGGTTTCCAAAGATGGCTCTCGCAAGTATCTGCTCGAGTACCACGACGGCGTTTCCGTCGAGACTGTCGGTATGCCCCGTCGTAACAAGCTTTCCGTCTGCGTTTCCACCCAGGCTGGCTGTGGCATGGGCTGCGCCTTTTGCGCTACCGGTCTCAACGGCCTCAAGCGCTCTCTGACCGCTCAAGAGATCGTCGACCAGGTACTTCATGTATCCAACGACTTTGGCGAGCGCGTCACGAGCGTTGTCTTCATGGGCCAGGGCGAGCCGTTTGCCAACTACGACGAGGTTCTCAAGGCGTTGCGAATCCTCAACGACCCCGATGGCATCGGTATCGGTGCTCGTCACCTCACCGTCTCTACCAGCGGCGTTATTCCCGGTATTCGCAAATTTGCCGACATCCCCGAGCAGTTCACGCTTGCCGTTTCCCTGCATTCCGCCATCCAGTCGACACGCAATAAGCTCATGCCCGGTGTTAAGAAGTACACGCTACTTCGCCTTCACGAGGCGCTTCAACTCTACACCGAGAAGACTGGCCGCCGCCCGACCTATGAGTATGCCATGATCGAAGGCGTCAACGATACGAATCCCGAGATGCAGGCGCTCTGCGACTTCTGCGAGGGAACGTTGTGCCACGTTAACCTGATTCAGCTTAACGACATCGAGGGCAGTCCGCTCAAGCCTTCGCCGATTCATAAGGTTGAGGATCTTCAGCGTCGTCTTGAGTCCCGTGGCATCGAGACCACGATTCGTAACTCCCGTGGTAACGATATTGACGCTGCTTGCGGACAGCTGAAGCAGCGCTTCAAAGTTCAGAAGAACGCATAGGGGAGTCGCATCCCAAAACGTTTCATGTGAAACATCGAACGACCCCGGTTGCAGAATATGCAACCGGGGTCGTTTCAATTATTGACATTAATTTTGAATCAGCTGCTACCTGTCCCATTTTTTACGGCCAAAATAAGGGGTCCTTGTCTCGTGAATCAGACAAGGACCCCTCAAAATATGCTGAGTAATTGTTAGGTACCTAATAACCTACATTTTCCCATTGGTTGTTAACCCAACTTTGGTTAATCTTGGGATTCTTCGTTACCTGAGCAGTACGCATGGCAACATCTTCGGTCATAACATCCATTTTCTTTTTGGAAGTATCGACGATATCTTGCGCGCCACGAAGCAAACGACCTCGCAGTTCATCGTCTGTCGCGATCTTATAGCCAGCAAAGGCACCAGCCGCGACAGTCGTCGCCAATGCAATCGCTGTTAAAATTCTATTCCTCATCTTGGCCTCCTTGATCAAACTGAATCATTTCGCCAAGAATACGAGAGAGCTCTTCCTCGTCTTTAAACTCAATCTCAATCTTATTCTTTCCACGCGAGCTCTTCACACGCACGTTGGTATTAAATACCTGACGAAGCACGCGGGCAGCCTTTTTAAAAGACTGAGGCGTTGCAGGCCTCGGAGTCTTAGGTGTCTCTCCGGCAGAAAACAACGGAGCAAGATTTTCTGTCGCTCTTACGGAAAGGCCCTCTGCAACAACCTTCTCAGCAAGTCGAATTCGTGCATCCTCATAGGGAACTGCAAGAATCGCACGTGCATGACCAGCAGTAAGTTTGCCCTCAAAAATCATCTGCTGAACAACTTCAGGAAGATCGAGAAGGCGCAGCGAGTTTGTAATTGCAGAGCGTGACTTGCTGACTGCCTTCGACAATGCCTCTTGGGTCATACCGCTGGCATCGATAAGCTGGCGATAGCCCTTAGCCTCTTCGACAGGATTCAGATCAGAACGCTGAAGGTTTTCGATAAGAGCAAGAGCCAGCATCTCTTCATCATTTACCTCTTTAATGATGACTGGCAATTCTTCAAGGCCAGCAAGCTTCGACGCCTGGTAACGACGCTCACCAGCGATGATCTCATAGCCGTTTCCATGCTTGCGAACCAAAAGCGGCTGCAAAACGCCATGTTCTTGGATTGACTCGCTCAACTCGCGAAGTTCAGTTTCGTTAAAGTGAATTCGCGGCTGATTAGGGTTGGGAACGATATCCTCAATAGGTAGTTTTGTTTCAGATGCGGCATTTGAAGCCGATGCAGCCGAACCGCCGGTCTCATACTCGGCCTCTGAGACCAAAGCATTGAGTCCACGTCCCAATCCGCCACGTTTCTTTACACTAGGCACGCTTGATCACCTCTTTTGCAAGGTTCATATAAGCTTTTGCACCTTTATTTTGAGGTGCATAGGTAATTACCGGTTCTCCAAAAGACGGAGCTTCTGAGATTTTAACCGTACGGGGAATCAGCGTCTTAAACGCCTTATCACCAAAGTACGATTGAACCTCCTCAACAACCTGATTCGATAGAGAAGTACGCGAGTCATACATGGTCATAAGCACACCGTAGGTGTCTAAGCCCTTGTTCAGACGTGATTTGACCATCTTCATTGACTCAAGCAGCTTCGTAACGCCCTCGAGTGCGTAATACTCGCACTGGATCGGAATCAAAACGCTATCTGCTGCAGTCAAGGCATTGATAGTAAGCAGGCCGAGCGAAGGAGGACAGTCAATGAAAATGAAATCGAACTCGTCCTGAATCGGCTCAAGCAAATCTTTAAGGCGGGTTTCACGAGCGATTGCGCTTACGAGCTCAATTTCCGCGCCTGCAAGCTGAATTGTAGCCGGAATTACGAATACCTTTTTGCAATTTGTATCAAGAACAAGCGATTCTGCCGGCACATCATTCAACAATGCATCATAGATGCAGTGATCAAGGTCTTCTTTTTCAATTCCGAATCCACTGGTGCTGTTTCCCTGCGGATCAAAATCGACAATCAGTGTCTTACGACCCTGCTCACCCAGTGCTGCTGCAAGGTTTACAGCCGTCGTTGACTTACCGACGCCGCCTTTTTGATTGATGATTGCAATGATACGCGTGTCTTTTGCGCTCTTAGAACGCTTAACGTCGCGAAATCCCACGGTCCCTCCTGGTGTGTATTAAAGCTGTCAAACGGAGGATGTTTCACGTGAAACATTCCGAATCGATATTAACCGCCATGTTTCACGTGAAACACTGCAAGTTGTTGGTATCCATTATGTTTCACGTGAAACATCTAGGCAAGCGGATTCTTCTTTGCCACGCCATTTGCACGAGGCAATGAGACGGATGCTGGATGACTCTTCTTAAGAACAATGAACTCCCTGTGACCCAAGCCTTCAGGCAAATCAATTGCGTCATTCAGAAGCAAAGTGAAGCCGCAAATCTTAGCTGCTGACATGCCGGAAGCAAGCTCCTCATCCGAAGGATTGCCCTTGGTTATAACAAATAGCCCTCCATCCTTCAGATACGGAGCCGCATACTCAACAAGAATCGGTAGAGGGGCCAGTGCGCGGGCGGTTACAACAGAGAACTGCTTCTTATGGCTTCGAGCATATTCTTCAAGACGATCATGAACCGCATGAGCATGTTTCAATCCAAGAGCATGGACAAAGGAATTAACCGCATCAACCTTCTTGCCAACAGAGTCAATATAAGTAGCTTTACGATGCGTGGTTATGGTTAATGGAATACCAGGGAAGCCCGCACCTGTTCCCATATCGAGCAAAGCTCCCTCAGGAGCCTTGTTGATATAGGGGAGCAAAACAAGTGAGTCGAGGATATGAAGTACTGCAGCATCTTCTACGTTAAGAATACGGGTGAGATTGGTTGTCTTATTTGTTTCTAGAACCAAATCCAAATGCTGAATACATTTCCTCAGCTCAACATCAGTTACGCTCAAGGAATACTCTTTGCAATAGAAAGCTAGACGACTCAACATCTCGTCAGTTTGCTGATCAGTAAGTACTAACAACGAAAGCTCCTTTCTGACAAAAATCAGCGTATCGAGAACTTTTGACAAAAAAAGGGGACGTGGAAACCACGTCCCCTTAGCATAAACTCGAGAAGATTATCGAGCAACAATCACCACATGGCGATCAGGGTCAGAACCCTCAGAATGAGTATCAACGGCATCATTGCCACGAAGTGCAATGTGAACCAGTCGACGCTCGTAGGCATTCATGGGCGGAAGCGAAACACTCTTATGAGTGCGAATGGCACGCTCGGCAGCAGACTGAGCCATGGAGGCAACCTTGTCCTGACGGCGGCTCTTGTATCCCTCGACGTCCACTACAACCGGATACCTAAAGCCAAGTTTGCGGCTCACCAGCAAAGAGAACATAACCTGAAGGGCATCAAGGGTGCGACCATGACGGCCAATGAGAACAGCAAGGTCGGGAGCCGTTACATCCAAAATCAGCTCACCCTCGTCGCCCTCATACTCATCGATAGGAGAGTTGGCGGCATCGAAGTGCGAAAGGATGGAACGCAGGATGGAAATCGCAACATCGGCAATGGTGTCGAGCTCCTCATCGGTCAGCTCTTCACCAGCCTTGTAGCGCTGTGCAATCTCGGGATAATCGCCCGCGACCTGCGGGGCAACCTCCTCAAGCATATCCTCGATGATCTCTTCAGACATAACGTACTCCAAAAGTTAGGTACCTAAATAAGATTGATATCCCACTACTTCTTCTTGTGCGGGCGCGGCTTCTTCTCTCGCCGAGTGACCTCAACCTGCAGCGGAGCGTTCTTAAGACGCTCCTCCTCATCGGCCTTCGCCTTGTCGATGACCTTCTGCGTCACAAAAATCTGCTGGATAACCTGCCAAGCAGACGAGACGTCGTAGTACAGCAGAACACCAACGGGAAGGCTCCAGCCCATCCAAAGCATCATGACCGTCATGACAACGGCCATCATACGCATGCTCTGAGCCTGCTGGCCGGTCTGGTTGCGCGACATATAGAGCTGCGGAATCAGGGTCAGGACGGCGAACAGGATCAGGCAAACCAGCGCAGGCAGTGCAACCATAAAGCCATCGGCAAAGGAAGCGCTCGGCGTGGTGGTCAGGTCGGGCAGGATGTTGAAGAACGAGAACGTGCCGTCGTTAAAGTACTGCGGCAGGTTGCGCAGCAATGTAAACAGGGCGAACAGGATAGGCATCTGAATCAGCAGCGGCAGACAGCCAGCCATGGGGTTGAACTTGTTCTCGCTGTAGAACTTCTGCATCTCCTCGGCCTGACGCTGGGGATCGTCGGCATAGCGCTCCTGGATCTCGAGCATCTTGGGCTGCAGCACCTGCATGCGAGCCGTCGACTTGGTCGACTTGAGCATGAGCGGCGTCAGCAGCAGACGGATGATGACCACCAGGATGATGATGGACAGGCCCCAGTCGACCGCAAAGGTCTGGATGAGCTTGAGCAGCTCGAAAAGGATGTTAACGATCCAATCCCACATGTAAGTTTTCCTCCGATAGCGAGTGCCCGCTAGGGCACAGGGTCATAACCGCCGACGTGCAGGGGATTGCAGCGAGCGATGCGCCTCACGGCAAGCCAGCAGCCTCTCAAAACACCGTGCTTCTCAATCGCCTGGATGGCGTATTGCGAGCACGTTGGGTAATAAATGCAGGCGTCAGGCAATAAGGGCGAAATAACCTGTTGATATATGCGAATAGGAGCGATGGCAACACGTCGCAAAACGTGATTGCTCATCGCTCCTCCCCGGCAACGCCGGCGCGCTTCATAAGCGAACGCAACGCCTTGTCCATCTCCTGCGGCGAGGAAACCCTCGTCTTGGGAGTTGCAAACAAGATGATGTCATAACCCGCAACGGGAAATCCGCAGCTGCGGGCGGCCTCGCGCATCACACGCTTAGATCGGTTGCGCACGACGGCACAACCGAGTCGCTTAGCACCAACGAAGGCGACCCTTCCGGAGTCGCCTTCGCCAACCGATTCACATATGGTCATTCGAATCAGAGGGTGATTGAAACGACGCCCCTGACTGAACACATGCTCGAAATCTTGCCGAGACTTAATAGTCTTCATGCGAGATGTGTGTATCGCTGCTAGACAGTGAGACGCTTGCGGCCCTTGGCGCGACGACGGGCGAGCACGGCACGACCACCCTTAGTGGCCATACGGGCACGGAAGCCATGGGTCTTGGCACGCTTACGCTTATTAGGCTGATACGTACGCTTCATCTTAAGTTCCTCCTGCTGCATTTCGAGTGTCCGCGGGGACGCGGACGCAGATATAGACACGTGAGCTTGAAGATTGTAGGGAAATCAATGTTCAAATGTCAAGAAATCAAAGGTAAAAGGTTGCGCAGTTCACACGGTTCCCCCATAAGCCAAGCTCGATTTAGCGGTACATGGCAACTTTTCACGATATTTCATCGAGTTTTCAACAGGTCATGTTGGCACTGTTGAGAACTTTTCGCCCGTTTTCCAAAGTTTTCAACAAGTTTTGAAAAGTTGTCGAAAGATGAGAAACGTTGCACGGTGAGCTACTATTTGTTCGAAACCTTTTGAAAGATTGCGAGCGGCATGTCTGACGACTTTTACACCATGGTCGATTCCGGAGACCCGGCACCCGACAACGAGCACATCACCGGCGTGCGCGAAGAGCGTGCGGAAGACGAGCAGACGACCACGCAGGCGCCAAAAGCCATGTACGCCGCGCGCATCGCCGTCTATGACGACATGCTGTCGACACCGCGGGTGATCGTCATTGATCCGCAAGATGTCCGCACGTATTTGGAAGAGACGACCAACACCGTCTACCAGTGCATGAAAGAACAAGGTGGCCACATCTCGCTCATGGTCATCCGCGAGATTGTCGAAAACTTTATCCACGCACACTTTGCCGAGCCCATCATCTCAATTCTGGACGGCGGAGACACCATCCGCTTTGCTGACCAAGGACCCGGCATCGACGACAAGGAACGTGCTTTCGACTTTGGCGTTACCAGCGCAAACAGCAAGATGAAGCGCTATATCCGTGGAACCGGAGCAGGGTTTCCCATGGTGCAGGAGTATTTGGAAAACGCCGGCGGTGCCGTATCCATCGAGGACAACATGGGCAACGGCACCGTGGTTACGGTAAGCCTGAACCCTAAACGCGTGCAGGAAATCGAGCGTGCCGGCGGACGCGGCGCTGCCGTGCGGCCCGAGACGGAACAGCCCACATATCCCCTGCCGGGAGCTTTTGCGCAGCAGCCCATGGCAACGCAGCAGGTGCAGCCCCCCGTGGCACAGATGCAGCAGCCCGGAATGCTTCCCACACAAGAACCCCAGGCGGCATCTATGTCGATGCCGCCAAACATGCCAGAGGCCATGCCGCTGGCTGATCAGGATGCAGCAGCAATGCAGCAGGCGACGGGGGCGCCGGGTGGCCAGCAAATGGGCTATCAGCCGTACCAACAGGGATATCCATATCAGCAGATGCCGCCACTGGGGTATGGCCAGCAGTTCCCGCAGCAGTACCAGCAGGGATATCAGCAGCCGTACCAGCAGATGCCGCAGCAGCAGTACAACCCCTGGGCCCAGCAGACGCCTCCGCAGCCTTACCAACAGTGGCCTCAAAGTTTTCAACAGCAAATGCCGCCGACGCAGAGTTCTCAACAACCAGCAGCTCAAATGATGTATCCTAATGCAGTAAATCAGTATGCACAGCCGCAACCGGACGTGTTCGTAAGCGATCGCGGCAAAGCCGCGCTGGGCTATCTGGCGCAAAATGAAGCGTGCGGCGCAACCGATCTTGCGAGGGCGTTTGGAAACTCGGCCCCCACTTGGTCACGCACGCTCAATGACTTGGCGCAGGCTGGCTTGGCCATCAAGCATGGCCAGAAATACCATCTGACCGAACTCGGCGCCGCTCGCGTGCGAGCTCAGAGCTAAAGAACGGGAGAGACAGTGGACGAGGAAGCAAGCATCATCCTGGGGGATGCCATCGCCTTTTGCCAGCGCGACGGCCAAGATGCACGCCTCATCAACATGCTGGGGCAATCGCGCGCCATAAGCCTGACCGAAGATACGCTCACGATCGAGGCGCCCTCGCGCTTTGCCATCGCGCAGCTCAAAAAGCATCAGCCGACTATTGAGGCCTATCTGGAAGAAATCGCCTTTGCACCGATTGCGCTCGACATCGTGGCACCGCAAGGCGCCGCGACGGAATCCGCTGCCGCGACGGCGCCCGCCACGGCTCCCGCTGCTTCCCCGGCGGTGCCGGCCTCCGCAGGCGACGTGCCGACAATCGAGCACCAGCACAGCGATGTTTCCCGTGAAACCATGGCACCATTGCCGACCGCGGCGGCGACGTCAACGAACGCACCCGTCACGCACATGCCCATCGCTCACGACGCAGCGGCGGGCGCTGATTCGGGCATTGCAATCAAGAACACGCTCTCGGCCGATGATTTTCGTCGCATGATGAACCAGATGAAGGGCGGAGCGCCGACTAAACCCACGCAAGCTGCGACCCCCGCTTCACCCATGTCAGCACCGACCGTGCCGGCCGAGCAGAATACGGATGGAGCCCCGCTCGCCGCGAACTCAAAATTTACCTTTGAGAACTTTGTCTACGGCCCAGAGAACAGCCATGCCTATCGCTCGGCACTCAAGTTTGCCGCCCTCGCGGACGAGCGCGGCACATGCACATCACTGTTCATCTACGGCAAATCGGGCCTGGGCAAGACGCACCTGCTGCTTGCCATCAAAAACGAGCTCGCCGAGAAGTCGCCCGAGATCAAGGTCAAGTATGCCAACTCCCAGGCGTATCTGGACGACCTGATGACCGAGTTCGACCGTCAAAAGAAGAGCAACGCTCCCATCATGCAGGCGTACCACGGCGTGGACGTGCTCATCATCGATGACATACAAAACATCATCGGCAAGCGCGCGAGCGTGGACTACTTTTTCCAGCTCATGGACGAGTTCATCCGCAACAACAAGAAGGTCGTCATCGCGGCAGACCGTGCCCCCAAGGACCTGAGCATGGACGAGCGTTTGACCAGCCGCTTCAACGCCGGCATGCTCTGCCTGGTCGCAGAGCCCAGCTACGAGATGAAATACAAGATCTTGCAGCGCTATTACGAGAACACCATCGTCGCCGCTCCCGAGGCAGGCGACGACTCGCTGCTGGCGGCCTATGGGGGCGACGGCGGACACCTGACCGACGAGCACTTTAAACACATGGCCGAGGTCTCGGGCACCAACATCCGCGAACTCGAGAGCTTTTGCGAGCGCTGCGCCGGCGAGGCGGGCGACCGCGAGCGCGAGGGCGGAGAGCTCACCTTTGACGATATCGACGCCATCGCCAGCCAGTACTTCGACACATCGGCCAAAAAGATCAACGTCCAGACGGTTCAGTCCGTCATCGAAGAGCAGTACGGCGTGACGCACGAGGAGCTCATCGGCCCGCGTCGCAACGCCAATATCGCCAAAGCACGCCATATCGCCATCTACCTGGCCATCGAGATGTGCGAAATGACGACCACGGCGGTGGGCGCCGAATTTGGCAACCGCAACCACTCGACCGTCAGCACGAGCTACAAAAAGGTCCAGAAGATGATCCAGGAAGACCGCACCGTCACCGAAGACCTCAAGTCGCTGCGCGATAAAATTACACTGCGCTCGTAGGGAAATAGAGACACCTGTTGAAAACTTGTCGAAACCACGGGCATAAGGTGTTTAAAACCCAACCCGCGGTGATGAAAAGTTTTGCGCAGGTTTTGAACGTGGAAAACCACCCCTGTTGCACACAGGTTGCTGTCGATTCTCTTTCTGGGTCTGACCTGCGTCTTTGGGAGTAATCAACAGTTTCGTCAGTGCTATTACTATTATTAAGATATTTATATCTATAGAAAGGTATTAAAAGATGAAGTTCACCGTCAGCCAGAGCTCGCTTACACAAGCCATCGGCGTCGTTATGAAGGGTGTCGCTTCGGCATCCACCCTTCCCATCCTGTCGGGCGTGCTCGTCAAGGCCCAAGACGGCATCTTGGAATTCCAGACCTCTAACTACACCATCTCGATCCGTCATCGCATCGCGGCGCATGTCGAAGAAGAGGGCGAGATGGTTATCCCCTGTAAGATGCTCTCCAATATCACCAAGACCCTCCCCGATGCCCCGGTCACCTTTGAGCTGTCCGAGCGCCAAGTGCTGATCAGTTGCGAGAAGAGCTCTTTTAGGCTGAACACGCTCGATGCCAATGACTTCCCCGAGTTTCCGGCCTATGCCATCGAGAGCGCCGTGGAACTGCCGACCGATATCTTGTCCGAGATGGTCGGCCGCGTGTGGCGCGTCACCTCGACCGACAAGGCCCGCCCCATCCTGGGCGGCGTGCACATGAAGGTCGAGAACAATACCGTGCGCCTGGTGGCGACCGATTCCTTCCGCTTGGCCGTGTGCGATACGCAGGTCGAGACCTCGACCCTCGAGGGCTCCTTTGAGCTCAACGTTCCGGCTGACGCCTTTAACGACGCGCTGAACATCATGGCCAGCCAGACGACCATCATGATCGGGGCTACCGACACCCAGGTCGTCTTCGAGGCCGGCAACACCACCTACGTGTCGCGCCGCATCGAGGGTATGTATCCCAACTACAAGCAGCTCATCCCCGATTCGTGCGTGACGAGCGTCAAGATCGATGTCGCCGCTTTTAACGCCGCCCTCAAGCGCGTGGCCGTTATCGCGAGCGCCAACCCCGCCGTCAAGTTCGAGATCGATGTCGAGAACGGGCAGATGGGCCTGTCCTCCATTTCCAATGACCAGGACCTTGCGCAGGAGACGATCGATGTCGAGGCCGAGGGCGAGTCGGGCACCATCGCCTTCAACTACCACTACATCTTCGGCTGCCTCAACGCCCTGTCCAAGGAGAAGGAGATCACGCTGGAGCTCAAGAGCTACTCGCAGGCGGGCATCTTCAAGTCCTACGACAAGATCAACTACCTGTACCTGGTCATGCCGGTCCGCATCTAGCAGCCGCCCTATGACCATATTCGCCCGCGATCTTTCCGTCGCGCACTACCGCAGCTTCGATAGCTATCGCCTTGCCCTGGACGAGGGCGTGACGATACTTGCGGGACCCAACGCGGCAGGAAAGACCAATCTCATAGAGGCGCTGCAGCTGCTGACGAGCGGCGCCTCGTTTAGGCATCCGACCGCCGCCGAGCTCGTCCATGACGGCGTGGGCTCGTGCAAGGTTGAGCTGAGGCTCGAGGGCGACGGCCGCGTGCTTGATATGGGATTGAGCGTGGAGGACGGTAAGCGCTCGTTTAGCCGCAACGGCAAGAGGTGCTCTGCCGCCGGTGTGCGCGGGGCTCTGCCGAGTGTGCTGTTTTGCCCCGACCATCTGGACATGGTTAAGAGAGGCGCCAGTGTGCGCCGCGCCGCCCTCGATGACTTTGGCATGCAACTGAGCGCACGCTATGCCGATCTTGCGAGCACCTATGGGCGCTGCGTGACCCAGCGTAACGCCCTGCTTAAGGAGACCTGGTGCTGCCGCGAGATGCTCGGCGCGTGGAACGATTCGATTGCCCGCGCGGGCTCGGCCCTGCTCGTGCACCGGTTGGCCCTACTCGACCGGCTGGCGGGCCATGTGCACACTGCCTACGGTCAAGTGGCGTCCGGCGAGGCTGCCAGCGTGACCTATACGTCCACGCTGGGGGATTTGCCCCAGGTCGAGGATCGCGAAGAGCTGAAGGGCTGGGCGTACGAGCGCATGCTGGCTGCCCTTGATGAGCGCGCCGACGAGGAAATTCGCCGCGGCGTGACGTTGGTGGGACCGCATCGCGATGAGATTGAGTTTGCCGTGGCGGGCCGCTCCGCCCGTTCATTTGCCAGCCAAGGTCAGCAGCGAACGTTGGTTTTGGCCTGGAAGGTGGCGGAGGTGGCCGTGGCTCGCGATGTCCTGGGCACCGCTCCGCTGCTGCTTCTGGACGACGTGATGAGCGAGCTCGACGGCGAGCGCCGCGGTGCTTTTCTGCGGTTGATCGGCGATGATATCCAGACGGTCATAACCACGACCAACCTGGGGTATTTTACCGATGACCTGCTTGATCGAGCCAAGGTGGTGAGCATGGGTGAGACGTGCTAATTCCGAGCGCGAGAGTGAAACGGTCGCCTTCAGTGGATTTTTGAACGCAGAGCGTCAGCGCATCCTGGCGGCCGCGACGCCTGAGCGCCGCGCGCAGATGGAGGCTGCAGAGGAATCTCGTGCGGTCTATCGCGCCTGGAATGCGGTGTGCTCGGGCACGCGCGAGGGGCGCCATGTGACGGGCCTGCGCTACCTGCCCGAGTCCAATGAGCTGCTGGTGTACCTCGACTCGCCCTCGTGGACGCAGGAAATGACGCTGTTGCGCGAGATCATCCGTGCGCGTATGGAGCGCGCCGGTGCGCATGTGGACGGCCTGGTGTTCAAAACCACCGCGCCCGGTCACACGCCACCCGCCGCCAAGGAGCGCCTGCGCCCGGCGACGACCGAGCGCCCGCCGGCTCCGCACGCCGACCTCAGTGAGGCCGAGCGCACCGAGATCGAGCGCCAAGTGGCACCCATCGAGGACCAAAAACTGCGCGAGGCCCTCGAGAACGCCATGAGAGCCAGTGCCGAGTGGGCCAAGGGCGTGCAAAGCAAAAAAGAGCCTTAAATCGCATCTGGTGGCCTTGTAGAGCCAAATACCCTCGTTCCCGAGGGTATTTTTTTACGATAAACTAGTAAGGCTGTACACATTTTCTTGACTGAAGGAGGACGTGTGGCAAACGAAAACGATTACGATGGCGGCGAGATTAAGATTCTCGAAGGTCTCGAGGCCGTTCGTAAGCGCCCGGGCATGTATATCGGCTCGACGAGCGCCAGCGGTCTGCATCACCTGGTGTGGGAGATCGTTGACAACTCCGTCGACGAGGCCATGGCCGGTTTCTGCACCGAGATCCAGGTGACGGTCCACGCCGACAACTCCATCACGGTCGTCGACAACGGGCGCGGCATCCCCGTCGACGAGCACCCTGTTAAAAAGATCCCGACGCTCGAGGTCGTCATGACGATCTTGCACGCCGGCGGTAAGTTCGATAACTCGGCCTATAAGGTTTCGGGCGGCCTGCACGGCGTTGGTATCTCCGTCGTCAACGCACTGTCCAAGCGCGTGGTCGTTCAGGTTCGTCGCGACGGCAACACCTACGAGATGGAGTTCTCGCGCGGCAAGACCGTCAAGAAGATGGAGGTCGTGGGCACCTCGGATTCGACGGGCACCACCGTCACCTTCTGGCCCGACGACGAGATCTTCGAGACATGCATCTACGATTTCGATACGCTGCACAACCGTCTGCAGGAGACGGCGTTCCTCAATAAGAACCTCAAAATCGTGCTGACCGACGAGCGCGAGGCGACTCCCCATGTGGAGGAGTTTTGCTACGAGGGCGGCATCATCGACTTCGTCAAGTTCCTCAACGAGGGCAAGGACGTCCCCGAGGCCTTTAAGGAGCCCATCTACATCGAGGGCAAATCGGACCCGGGCGCGCCTGTGGCCAAGATGGGCGAGGTTGAGGTTTCCCTGCAGTGGAATAGCGGTTACGGCGAGAACGTCATGTCGTTTGCCAACGACATCTACACCCCCGAGGGCGGCATGCACCTTGAGGGCTTCCGCACCGCGCTCACCCGTGTGATCAACGACTACGCGCGCAAACAGAACCTGCTCAAGGAAAAAGACGCCAACCTGACCGGCGACGATGTGCGCGAGGGCCTTTCGGCCGTTATCTCGGTCAAGCTGCCCGACCCGCAGTTTGAGGGCCAGACCAAGGCCAAGCTCGGCAGCTCCTATATGCGCGCGCTGACGCTCAAGATCGTGACCGACGGCCTCGCCGATTACCTCGAGGAGCATCCCAAGCCCGCCCGCGAGATCGTCAAGAAGGCGCAACAGGCCTGCAAGGCGCGCAACGCCGCCCGCAAGGCGCGCGAGGCGACCCGCCGCAAGAGCCTGCTCGAGACGGCGTCCCTGCCCGGTAAGCTCGCCGACTGCTCGGTGCGCGATGCCGAGCTGACCGAGCTCTTTATCGTAGAGGGTGACTCGGCAGGCGGTTCAGCCAAGGACGGCCGTCGCCGAGACATCCAGGCGATTCTGCCCCTGCGCGGCAAGATTTTGAACGTCGAACGCGTTGGTGACCATCGCGCGTTCTCGAGTGACACCATCCAGTCGCTGATTACCGCGATCGGTTGCGGCGTCACGACGAGTGCCGGCGACGGCGGCGATTTCGATATCACCAAGGCGCGCTACCACAAGATCATCATCATGACCGATGCAGACGTCGACGGTGCGCATATCCGCATCCTGCTGCTGACGTTCTTCTACAAGTACATGCGTCCGCTGATCGATGCCGGCTACGTCTATGTTGCCTGCCCGCCCATCTTTGGCATTAAGGTGCGCAACAAGATCCACTACGTGTATCCCAACGGCCGCCAGCCCGAAGACGAGATCCTGCGCGACACCATCCAGAGCCTGGGCCTGAACCCCGACGATAACGACGAGGATGGCAAGGCCAAGGACGGCAAGATCACCAAAAAGCGCAAGGGCTATACCGTCCAGCGCTACAAGGGCCTGGGCGAGATGGACCCCAAGCAGCTTGCCTCGACGACGATGGACCCCAAGACCCGCATCCTGCAGCGTGTGTCGATCGAGGACGCCGTGGTGGCGGACCGTGCCGTGCGCGAGCTGATGGGTTCCGAGGTCGGCTATCGCCGCGAGTACATTGAAAAACATGCGCATGACGCGCGTTTCCTTGACGCTTAAGAGGAGGTAACGTGGCAGACGATATCAATAATAACGGGGGTATGGACGAGGCCGGCGATGCCGGCATGCCCGACGATCTGAAGCGCCTGCTTGCCCGTGCTGAGCAGGGCGAGGACGGCGACCCGGACGCCTATAACCCCGATGTCGATGATGACGAGGAAGAGGATGACGACGGCGAGCTCGAGGAGAGTTTTGGCGAAGTCGACCGTGGCGCCTCGGCCGGCGAGGATATCAACGGCGGCCAGCTCCAGATCTCGGAGTTCGGTCGCGAGATGAAGCAGTCGTTCATCGAGTATTCGATGTCGGTTATCACGGCGCGCGCCCTGCCGGACGTGCGCGACGGCTTAAAGCCGGTGCATCGCCGCATCCTGTACGCGATGAACGAGAGCGGCATCTACCCCAACCGCCCGCACAAGAAGTCGGCCTGGACGGTCGGCGAAGTTATCGGTAAGTACCACCCGCATGGCGACTCCGCGGTCTACGAGGCCATGGTCCGCCTGGCGCAGTGGTTCTCCATGCGCACGCCGCTCATCGACGGTCACGGCAACTTTGGCAACATCGATGGCGACGGCGCAGCCGCCATGCGTTACACCGAGAGCCGCCTGGCAAAGCCCGCCATGGAGCTCCTGCGCGACTTGCAGAAGGACACCGTCGACTGGCAGCCCAACTACGACGAGTCGCTCGCCGAGCCTGTGGCTCTGCCCGCGCGCTTCCCCAACCTGCTGGTCAACGGCAGCCAGGGCATCGCCGTCGGCATGGCCACCAACATCGCCCCGCACAACCTCACCGAGGCGATCGAGGCCACGTGCTACCTGATCGACAACCCCGACGCCACCGTCGACGAACTTATGCAGATCATGCCCGGTCCGGACTTCCCCACCGGTGCCATCATCATGGGCAGTGCCGGCATTAAGCAGAGCTACGAGACCGGCCGCGGCTCCATCACCGTGCGCGCCAAGGCCCATGTGGAGTCCACCAAGACCGGCCGTAGCCGCCTGGTCTTTACTGAGATTCCCTACATGGTCAACAAGGGCACCCTGCAGGAGAAGATTGCCCAGCTCGTCAACGACAAGCGCATCGAGGGTATCTCGGATATGCGCGATGAGTCCAACCAGAAGGGTATCCGTCTGGTCATTGAACTCAAGAAGGGCGTCATCCCGCAGGTCGTACTCAACAACCTGTACAAGTACACCTCGTTGCAGACGACCTTTGGCGCCAACAACCTGGCGCTTGTCAACGGCGTTCCCAAATGCCTGAGCCTGCGCGAGATGCTGCAGCACTACATTGACCACCAGGTCGACGTCGTCACCCGCCGCACCCGCTTTGACCTCAAGAAGGCCCAGGCGCGTGCCCATATCCTCGAGGGCTACCTGATGGCTCTCGACCACATCGACGAGGTCATTAGCATCATCCGCTCCTCGCAGACCGACTCTGAGGCTAGCAGTCGCCTGATCGAGCGCTTTGGCTTTACGCCCGAGCAGACTACGGCCATCCTCGAGATGAAGCTGCGCCGCCTGACCGGCCTGGAGCGCGACAAGATCCAGGAAGAGCTGGACGGCTTGCGCCGCGCCATCGCCTACTACGAGGACCTGTTGGCGCACGAGGAGAAAATCCTGGGCGTCATCAAGGAAGAGATGCGCGAGATTTCCAAGAAGTTCGGCGACAAGCGCCGCACCGAGATCAGCCATGTCGAGAAGGACCTGGACGTCGAAGATCTGATTGCCGACGAGGATATGGTCGTGACCATCACCCACACCGGCTATGTCAAGCGCATTCCGGTGGCCGCCTACCGTGCCCAAAAGCGCGGCGGCAAGGGCGTGTCGGGCGTCAACCTCAAAGAGGACGACGTTATTGATGAGATGTTCATCGCGTCCACGCACGAGTACGTGCTGTTCTTCTCAAGCAAGGGCAAGGTCTATCGCCTGAAGGTGCACGAGCTGCCGGTGGGTACGCGCCAGGCGCGCGGTACCGCGATCGTCAACCTGCTGCCCTTCGTGGAGGGCGAGAAGATCGCGAGCGTCATCAGCTGCCGCGAGTTCCCGGCCGACGAGTACCTGATGTTTGCCACCAAGAGCGGCATGGTCAAGAAGACCGTGATGAGCGCATACGACCGCAGCCGTCGCGACGGCCTGATCGCTATCAACCTGCGTGACGACGACGCGCTGCTGAACGTGCGCCGCGTGCGCGAGGGCGACAAGATTATCCTAGCCACCACCGCGGGCAAGGCGATCATGTTCTCCGAGGAGCAGGTGCGCGCTACCGGCCGCGACACCAGCGGCGTTCGCGGTATCGGCATGAAGGACGGCGTGAGCGTTCTGGGCATGGAAGTCACTAACGGCAACGGCGATCTGTTCGTCATCACCGAGCGCGGCTACGGCAAGCGCACGCCGGTTGCGGACTACCCGGAGCAGAATCGCGGCGGCCAGGGCGTCTACACCATCCAAATGACCGAGCGTAAGGGTAACCTCGCGGCCATGAAGACGGTGGGCCCGCAGCACGAGCTGTTCATCGTGACGGAGGGCGCGACGGTCATTCGCGTCAAGACCGATGAGATCAGCCAGACTGGCCGCGCCACCCAGGGCGTCAAGATGATGACCGTCGACGACAACGACCGCGTATGCGCCGTAGCCCGCATGACAGCCGCCAAGGAGAAGCCCGAAGGCGAAGGCGCCGAGGCCGAGGCAACGGTCGATGCCGAAAAGACCCCAGTCGATCTAGGCGACGGCAACGACATGCCAGAGGATCTCCTAGACGAGTAAGAGGCCCTAGCTGGTAGAAAATATCAGACCCCATATATCGGCGGTCGGCGCACTGCGCGCCGAC
>URTZ01000006.1 GCA_900550825.1 uncultured Collinsella sp.
CGCCTGGTCGCCGGCGTTCGCGTCGACTCCGAGCTTTCGGCCGAGGACCTGCAGGAGCTCGTCGAGACTTTCAAGGGCATCTTCTCTGAGAACGTCGAGTCCGCCCTGTACCCCGAGCTCGAGGTCGCGGACGGCAAGCCCGTCTTTCCGCACGATTCGGAGCTCCAGCTGCGCCTTGCAATCCAGGCCGTCTTTGGTAGTTGGATGAACGAGCGCGCCTGCATCTACCGCAAGCAGCACGGCATTTCCGACGACCTTGGCACCGCCGTCAACGTCCAGGCTATGGCCTTTGGCAATAAGGGCGAGACCTCAGCGACCGGCGTCGCCTTTACGCGCAACCCGGCCGACGGCACCAAGGAGTTCTACGGTGACTTTCTGGTCAACGCCCAGGGCGAGGACGTCGTTGCCGGCATCCGCAACACCGAGCCCATAGCCGACCTCAAGACCACCCCGGGCCTCGAGTCCGCAGGCGAGGAGCTTGAGCGTGTCTTCCTGACGCTTGAGGATCACTACCGCGACATGTGCGACATCGAGTTCACCATCGAGCAGGGTAAGCTCTGGATGCTCCAGACCCGCGTGGGCAAGCGTACCGCAACCGCCGCTCTGCGCATTGCTATTGAGATGGTCGAGGAAGGTCTCATCACCCGTGAGGAGGCCGTGAGCCGCATCGACCCCGCGCAGCTCGACCAGCTCCTGCACCCGCAGTTCGACTCCTCCAAGAAGTACGAGGCGCTCGCATGTGGCCTTAACGCCAGTCCCGGTGCCGCCGTGGGCGAGGTCGTGTTCTCGAGCGATGACGCCGTCGCGCGTTCTGCCGAGGGCCATAAGGTCATTCTGGTCCGCTGGGAGACCAACCCCGACGACCTGAAGGGTATGGTCGCCGCCGAGGGTATCTTGACGAGCCATGGTGGCAAGACGAGCCACGCCGCCGTTATTGCCCGTGGCATGGGTACTCCCTGCGTCTGCGGTGTCGAGCGTTTCCATATCGACGCGGCCGAGAAGGTCGTGCGTATCGAGGGCAGCGATCGCGTGCTGCACGAGGGCGACATCATCTCCATCGATGGCACTCAAGGCATCGTCGTCGACGGCGCTGTCGATCTGGTTTCGGCCGAGCTCACTGGCGACCTGGACACCATCCTGTCCTGGGCAGACGAGATCCGCCTGGACGAGACCTGTGGTCACGCCAACCACGTGCGCGTCAACGCCGACAACCCCGAGGATGCCGAGCTCGCGCTTGATTTTGGCGCCGAGGCCATCGGTCTGTGCCGTACCGAGCACATGTTCCTGGGCGATCGCAAGAACATTATCCAGAGCTTCATCTTGTCCGACGACGAGGCCGTGAAGCAGCAGGCCCAGGCCGACCTGCTCAGGGTCCAGACTGAGGACTTCCTCGCGATGTTCAAGACCATGTCCGGTCGCGAGGTGGTCGTTCGCCTGCTCGATCCGCCGCTTCATGAGTTCCTGGATAATCCTCGCGAGCTCGAGGTCGCCATCACCAAGAAGGAAGCCGCCGGCGCCAGCGAGGAGGAGCTTGCCGCCCTGAGTGCCCGCCTGCGCCGTATCGACGGCATGGTCGAGTCCAACCCGATGCTCGGCCTGCGCGGTGTGCGCCTGTCAGTCGTCTTCGGTGACCTGCCGCTCATGCAGGTCCGTGCCGTGGCAACGGCTGCCGCTCGCCTTATCAAGGAAGGCGTCGACCCGCGCCCCGAGATCATGGTTCCGCTCGTTTCCATTACGGCCGAGCATGTCCAGATCCGCGAGGTCATCGAGCGCGTGATCGCCGAGGTTTCCGCCGAGGAAGGCGTCGAGCTCGACATTCCCGTGGGCACGATGCTCGAGCTGCCGCGCGCCTGCATGGTCGCTGACGAGATCGCACGGCACGCCGACTTCTTCTGCTTTGGCACCAACGATCTCACACAGACGACCTTCGGCTTCTCCCGCGACGATGCCGAGGCCAAGTTCATTCCGCTGTACATGCACAAGAAGATCTTGAAGGACAACCCCTTCGAGACTATCGACTCGGCGGTGCTGGAGCTCGTGCGCATGGCCGTCGAGAAGGGTCGTGCCACCAACCCCGGCATGCACTTTGGCGTGTGCGGTGAGCACGGCGGCGACCCCAAGTCCATCAAGGCCCTGTTTAACGCGGCCGACGTGGACTACGTGTCCTGCTCGCCCTATCGCGTGCCCCTCGCGCGCCTGGCGGCCGCTCAGGCCAAGCTCGAGGCCAAGCGTTCCGCTTAACTGAGTCGCGTTCCATTTGCGCCTTTTACGCCCCCCTTCGCGCCGTCGCGCCCCTGTGGACGCGGCGGCGTTTTACGTTGGTTCAATACATTGGCAACTGACGGGAGGACTGCGATGAAAAACCTCACCAGGTATTTGCAACGAGCGCGTCGGGGAGCACAGATGACTCTGTGCTGGGTGGTCGTTGCGGTCACGGCGCTTTGCGGGATGCCGACAGCCGGTTTTGCCCTTCAGGATGATTCGCGCGACGAGCTCTATGGTGACGTGGTCAACCCGCTCACCATTACGGTCAACGATCGGGACTGCACGTTTGTAGATATCGATGACGGCAAGCTCGAGGGCCGTACCTCGATGTACGACAACGTTTCGTTCTACACGGCCGCCGTCAAAAAGGTGCTGCCCAACTGGGCATCGCTTGCCTATAACATCCTTGGCTATGGTGGGGGCGACGACTCCGGGGACTTTTTGTACTGGGACCACGCCGGCAAGGGCTTTGAGAAGGATTTTGGTAAGGGTCACTACATCTATCTCTATGATGCGCTTTCGGGCGGCAACGGTGAGCATTCCGATGGTGCCGACAAATCGAAACAGAGTGGTCTGACATCTGCAAAAAGCCTCAATGCGGTCTACGAGCGCTTGACCGACGATATCGCTGGCTGCATCGGTCACAAGCTGAAGGGCTCCGATTTCCGTAAATACGTGCCGCTCGACGGACTGTCGAAAGACACGACTGAGCAGGACGTCATCTATGCCACCATTGCTTGTGTCGACAAGCTCGGCGGCACCTACCAGTACGATTTCAATGGCTTTGGCATCGCGTTCTATAACTTTAGAGTTCAGCAGCTCAACAGCGTGAACAAGCTTAACTGTGCGCCCGAGGACGCGCCGGGCTATTCCTTTGTCGATTCTAAGACTGAGCAGGAGCTCGTTACCTCGGCACTTAACGTCGGCTATGAAGACGCCTCGCAGAGCATCACGCTCGCCCGCGGTACCGAAGAGACGGTCGGCACGAGCACTTCTGAATCCGCATCGTATTCCAAAGGCGGCTCGTGGGGCGCATCGGTGAGCCTCAAGGAGTCGCTGGGCGTGCCCGCAACAGCGAGCGAGGAGATCGAGACTTCGTTTTCGGCCGAAACCACGATGTCCCAGTTGTGGGAGGCGAGTAAGACCGAGGAACAGTCGATCACCACAACGGACAATCAGTCGGTTACCGTCAACATGACGATTCCGGCGCACACGCAGGTCAATAGCAAGCAGACGAGTTCTACCACGACGCTGTCCGAGGACTATGACCAGCCGGTGGGCGTGACGTTCGACGTGATTATCTTTAACATGAACGGCGAGTGCTACGACGACAACGCCGCCGTCCAGGAGTTCCATACCGCCGGTTATGACCAGCGCTCGTTCTACACCACCTTTGGCGATCAGTCGTCCGACGCCGTGCAGAACCTGTTTCTGCGCTCGATTGCCCATCGTGGCGACGACGGCTACGATACCACCGCCGGAAACGTTACGAGCTGGTCGCATCGCACCAACAACCACATGGTGCGCGCCATCGATTGGAATTCGGTCCTGGCCGATCGCGAGGTGCCTTCGCGCAACGGTGGCGCCCCGCGCACGTGCAACGTGCTCAATGACATGGCCGCGACCTATCCCATGTCCATTACGGGTTCCAATCTGTCGTTTGAGTCGGTGACGGTCGATACGCAGTTGGGCACGCCGCAGCCTATTAAGCCCATCTCCAAGATTCTCGTCTCGCTGCAGACCGATAAGACCCGAAGGCTTACGGTGGGCGAGGAAGACCCCATCTCTTCCTATCGCGTGCGCGCAAGGGACGAGGACGATGTTGACTACTACGGCTTTGTGAAGTCGTCGGGCGACTGGCGCGTGGTCGATAAAAAGGGCAAAGAATGCAAGTCCGACGTCATCGAGATCCAAACCGACCCTGTTACCCACGAGCAAGTCGTGGTGGGCAAAAAGGCCGGTACCGCCTACGTAAAGTACTTTATCCACGAGGACACCTATGTGGACGTGAACGGGCATGTCTCGACCAATGACGAGATTGACGCCGCGGCCTACAAATATAAGGTAAGTGACGTGGCGCCCGAGCCGTTTAACGGCAGCATCAAACTCGAGGGCTCGGCACAGACCGTCGTCGGCGTCGAGGAAAATCTCAACGGCATCGAAGGCCTGACTGCTACGGTCTATGACACGACGGGCAAGGAAGTCGATAGAGTCTGCAGCAGGGAAGCCCAGGAGCTCGAGAGCAAGGGCATTTCGGTCGCGACAGACGGCACGATGACCATCTCGCAACCGGGCACCTTCCATGTTCGCGCCTTTATTGACGGCGTGTATTCCGATTGGGCCGAGGTCATCGCCGCACCCGCACCGGTCGACCCGATGACGACCGTGGTCGAGACACCGGTGAGCGTTACGTCCGCCTCCACGGGGGATTCTTCGGCAACGACGAATAGCGCGGCTCCTGCCCAGGGAGAGCAGGCCGCTTCTGATACAAACGCGGTTGAGTCTGCTCCCGCGAGCGACAATGCCACTGCATTGACTGACGACACCGCGCCCACTGCCGCGAAGGATGCCTCGCCGATTCCTACGGGCCTCGTTACCGTTTTGACCGATATCTGCCGCTACGGCATCGATCACGGCCTCATCAGTACATCAAACAAGGAAGAGATGACCAAGCAGGACTTCGACATCTTGGGCATCCTGTACCTGATGGCGGACAGCCAGGACCTGGTGCCCCAAGACGCTGAGGACGCGATGAGTGAATGGGTCCATGACAACTATAACGACGAAGAGCTTGCCACCTGGAAGCAGCATGCGCTTTCGGTGCTGCTCGAATACGGCTATATCGCGCCCGGAACGACCGTGACGACGCCGACGACTGATGCTGCGGACGGCGCATAAGTGCAGAAAGAGTGCGTGTTTTTGTCTTTTTGCGCACGGACAAAATAGTTCTTGCAGCCAAGGTCGTGGCGTGTATACTCGAATACGTTTGTTCAACTACGTGCCGGCCAAGGTGGTACGGCACCTCTAGAAGAGTAAGGAATTGCACATGGATTACATCCGCGCAATCGAGCGTCAGCAGATCCGCGAGGACATCCCGCAGGTCCGCGTTGCCGACAACGTCAAGGTTCACTACCGCATTAAGGAAGGCGACCGCGAGCGCATCCAGGTTTTCCAGGGTGACGTCATCCGCATGGCCGGCGCCGGTGCCCGTGAGACCTTCACCGTCCGCAAGATTTCCTTCGGTGTCGGTGTTGAGCGTACCTTCCCGCTTCACAGCCCCAAGATCGCCAAGCTCGAGGTCGTCCGTCATGGTCGCGTCCGTCGCGCCAAGCTGTACTACCTCCGCGACAAGGTGGGCAAGGCTGCTCGCATCCCCGAGAAGCGCTAAGAAGATCGCAGCGTCTGTCCACTCGTTTGGACAAAAGGGTCACCTTCGGGTGGCCCTTCTTTTTATCTGATTTGCATGCAAGGAGGCCCCGATATGGCCAACATGACGAGCTCGGTTTCGGCATCGCAGGTTGCCGGCGAGCTGGCGAGCGCCACGTTTGAGGAGATTCCCGCCCTCGTGGAGCATTATCGTGAGGATCCGCGCCAGCAAGTGATCAAGGCTTGCGAGCGTGCTCTTAAGCGCCATGCCAAGGAACTTGCCGAGCGCGAGCGCGTCAACGGCATGTACGAGCTGATGCGCGAGCTTGGTGGGGATGGCGTGGTCGTGGGTGTTGACGAGGTGGGTCGTGGCTCGGTGGCCGGTCCTTTGACGGTGTGCGCCGTATGCCTTCCCATGGAGCCGCGCGTCTGGGGCATCAATGATTCCAAAAAGCTCACGCCGGCGCGCCGCGAGCTGCTCTCGGTGAAGATTGCCGAGGTCGCGACGGCGATTGGTTTTTGCCATATCGCACCTGCGGATATCGATGATATGGGCATGGCCCGCGCCATCCGCGCTGCCGTCGCGGGCGCCGTGGCCGATACGGGACTCGAGCCCGATTGCGTGCTTATGGACGGTAACCCCTTGGGTGCCGTTCCCAACGAGCGCGACGTGGTGAAGGGCGATGCCAAAATCGCCTGTATCGCCGCGGCGTCCATCATGGCCAAGGTCACGCGTGACGAGATGATGGTCGAGTACGATGCCGAGTACCCCGAGTATCATTTGGCCGAGTCGAAGGGCTATGCAAGCCCCGAGCACATCGAGGCGATTCGCAAACACGGACTTTGTCCGCTGCATCGTGTGAGCTTTTGCGGAAACTTTCTGCAGACTGAGCGCCTTTTTTAGGCCAATTGTGGAGACAGGGACCTCTGACGTTTTATAAACCTGCTGGTAGCGGGCCGTGTGCAACGTGATTGTTGCACACGGCCCGTTTTTTGTCGGCATTTGGTCAGCTTTTGGTTTGCTTCCGGTACTTACCCGCATGAAAGGTGCCCTCATTATCGGGGCAATGCAGTGTGCGGGAAAGGAGACCCCATGTGTGCCGCAAGCAAAAAGAGCAAGACGCAGCAACTCAAGGAGCGCTGGGAAGACGGCGAGCTCGATTGCGGGGCGATGACGCCCGAGTTTATCAAGGGGCTCAGTCCCCGCGAGCTCGGCATGCTGGGCGAGCTGATCACCATCGATTACTTTAACGAGCGTGGATACACCTTGTTGGAGCAGGGCTATCGTTGCATTGAGGGCGAAGCCGATCTGGTGCTGCTCGATGAGCTCGACGATGTCGTGGTGATGGCCGAGGTCAAGACGAGACGCGTCGCCCTGGATTGCACCACGCGGGTCTTTCCCGAGGAGGCCGTGGACGCCCAAAAGCAGCGTCGGTATCGCCGCATCGCAAGTTGCTATCTCATGGAGCACTATCCGCTCAGGTCGATTCGCTTCGATGCCGTGGGCGTCACCATCCGCGGCGGGCATATCGCCGAGATCGAGCACCAGTACAATGCGTTCGATTGGCAGGTGTCGTGATGGCGTTCGAGACGTTTGCCGTACACGCGGCCTGCATCCGCGGCGTCGAGGCAATTCCCGTCACCGTCGAGGTCTCGCTTGCCGGTGGCGTTCCGGGCATCCAGATGCTCGGCATTCCGAGTATGGAGGTGATGGAGTCACGCGGGCGTATCCGGTGTGCCATGCGCTCGGCCGGCTTCGAGATCCCTCGGTCTGGCATTACCGTCAACCTGGCACCCGGCGATATCCGTAAAACTGGCAGCGGTTTTGACCTGCCGATTGCCATCGCGGTTCTGGCGGCCGACGGGCAGATTCCCCGTGACAACCTCGATCGCTGCCTTATCGCAGGTGAGCTTGGTCTGGACGGCACGGTGCTGCCCGTCAAGGGCGAGGTGGCGTTTCAGCTGTTGGCGCGCGGTATGGGGCTTTCCTTTATTGCCGGCAGGTCCGATCAGCATGTCCCGCTTGCGGGTGTGGACTGCGGGTTTATCGACCACCTATCTCAGCTTGCCCATGGCATGGGGGATGCCGCACGGCATTACCTGGATTCTGAAGTGCTCGAGGCGACCTTTGAGCCCGAGCTCGATTATGCCGACGTTCTGGGGCAGGAGGTCGCCAAACGTGGCATGGCGCTTGCGGCCGCCGGCGAGCTCGGCCTGCTCATGATCGGCTCGCCCGGTTCGGGCAAGACCATGCTTGCGCGGCGCATGACCGGCATCCTGCCCGAGCTTTCTCTCGAGGATCAGCAAGAGGCGCTGTGCATCCATTCGGTCTTGGGCGAGAACATCGATGGACTGCTTGCGGGGCATCGCCCCTTCCGCAGTCCGCATCACAGTATTTCGACCGCGGGACTTATCGGCGGCGGGCGTCCGGTGCATCCGGGCGAAATTAGCTTGGCTCATGGCGGCGTGCTCTTTTTGGACGAGCTCGCCGAGTTTCCCACCGGCGTGCTGCAGACGCTGCGTCAGCCCATCGAGCGCGGGTACGTGAGGATCGTGCGCGTTGACGGGGCCTTTACGTTTCCGTCGCGCTTTCAGCTGCTGGCCGCGAGCAATCCCTGCCCCTGCGGGTTTTTGGGCGATCGCGAAGTGCCGTGTCGCTGTTCGGCGGCGATGGTCGAGCGCTATCGGGGCAAGTTGCGCGGTCCCTTGGCTGATCGCATCGACATGATGATCGACGTGACCCGCCCCGATCCCCAGGTGATCATTGAGGGCGCGGAAGGTATGTCATCGGCCGAGCTGCGCGATTACGTCGTGCGTGGGCGCGCCTTTCGCGCCTGGCGTGAATCCCGTATGGACGATGCGGACACCGAGGCCGAGGAAGATGAGTCGCGGTCCATTGACGGCGTCGTTTCGACCTTTGGGCTTGATGAGGCTGCCGAGAAATGCGTGCTCGGCCTGTCGAAGCGCACGCATCTGACGGGTCGCGGCATCGTGCGCCTGGTACGCATTGCACGCACGATCGCCGATGTTGCCGAAAGCGAACGGGTGACGCAGGATCACGTGCTCGAGGCGGCGATGTATCAGGGAAGGAGGGACCAATGATGGCCGAGGGGACCTTCGAGCTGCATCCAGGTGATGCGTTGTATCCCGAGACCGTATTGGAGCTTTCTGATGTACCCCAGACGCTCTATGTGCGCGGCAACCCCGAGGTGCTTTCGACGCCCGCGCTCTCCATTATCGGCGCGCGCAAGGCATCGCCGTACGGTCTCGCCGTGGCAGAACTTGCGGCCAAGGTGGCGGTTGAGGCGGGGGTGACGGTGGTCTCGGGCGGTGCGATCGGCTGCGACCAGGCGTCGGGTTGGGCCGCGGTCAACGCCGGGGGCAAACACATCGTGGTACTGGGGACCGGCGCCGATGTTGTCTATCCGCGCTCGAGCGCCGGCCTCATAACGCGCACACTTGATACGGGCGGCGCGGTCGTTTCGATTTCGCCGTGGGGTATGGGACCGCGTAAGTTCGCCTTTCCGCGGCGCAATCGTGTAATCGCCGCCTTGTCGCAGGCACTCTTTGTTTCCGAGGCGGGCATGCCCTCGGGTACGTTCTCCACGGCGGAGGCCGCTATGGACTTGGGGCGAGAGCTTCTTGCCGTGCCGGGGTCTATCCTTTCGCCCGAGTCGCGCGGGACTAACTATCTCATCGCTAACGGAGCCTGCTGCATCATCGATGAGGAATCAATCGAGATGGCCATCTCGCGCATCTACGGCACGCTGCGCTACTCGCGTCCCGATGCACCTGGCATTGCCGATCTGGACCCAACACAGCAGACCGTGATGCACGCGCTTATCGCCTCGCCGCTCAAGGTCGACGACATTGCCGCGCTCGTCTCGCTTGATGCTGTCGGCGTGCTCAAGCTCTTGGGCTCGCTCGAGCTCGAGGGTCTTATTGAGCGCATGATGGATGGAAGGTATGCGCCCTCAAAGTTTGCGCTTCACGCCCAGACGCCCTTCGGTCACAATGGAAAGCGTGTCAATTAGAAAGGTGTTTGCAGATGCAGTTCGATCAGGTGACGGTTATCGGTGGCGGTCTGGCGGGTTCGGAATGTGCGATCCAGCTGGCAGATCGCGGGTTTGCCGTAAAGCTGTGCGAGATGCGCCCCCAGGTGAGCTCTCCGGCCCACCATACCGACCACCTGGCCGAGCTCGTCTGCTCAAATTCGTTTAAGTCAACCCGTCCGGACTCTGCTGCGGGCTTGTTAAAGGCCGAGCTCGAGCGCATGGGTTCGGTTCTGCTCGATTGCGCCCATCGTGCGGCCGTTCCCGCTGGCGGTGCCCTGGCGGTCGACCGCGTCAAGTTTTCCGGGCTTGTTGAGGCCGAGGTTGCCTCCCGACCCAATATCGAGGTTGTGCACGGCGAGGTCACGCAGATTCCCGAGGGCCACGTGGTCATTGCCGCGGGCCCGCTGTGTTCTCCGGCATTGAGCGAAGAGGTCATGAAGCTCGTCGGTGGCGACGCCTTGGCGTTCTTTGACGCTGCCGCGCCAATCGTCGATGCCTCCACGCTCGATATGGACGTGCTGTTCTCGCAGTCGCGCTATGAGGAGCAGGGGAGCGGCGACTATCTCAACGCTCCGCTCAACAAGGAGGAGTACGAGGCCTTTATCGAGGCACTCACAACCGCCGACCGCGTGGTGCTCAAGGACTTTGAGGGCGGCGATCTCTTCCAGGCCTGTCAGCCTGCCGAGGAAGTCGCCCGCACTGGCAAGGATGCTATCCGATTTGGCGCCATGAAGCCAGTCGGCCTCACCGACCCGCGAACCGGACGTCGTCCCTGGGCGGCGATTCAGCTGCGCGCCGAGAACAAGGAAAAGACCGCCTATAACCTGGTGGGCTTCCAGACAAATCTGACTTTTGGCGAGCAGAAGCGTGTCTTCCACATGGTTCCCGGTCTGGAGAATGCCGAGTTCTTCCGTTATGGCGTCATGCACCGCAATACCTTTGTCGATGCGCCACACGTTCTTGACGGCACCTTTGCCGTGCCTGGCACGGGTGTGCGCCTCGCCGGTCAGATCACCGGCACCGAGGGGTACATGGAAGCGGTGGCGACCGGTCTGCTTGCCGCGCTTAACACCTATGCCGAGGCTATCGGTGCGGCTTCTGTGGAGCTTCCTCGTGTGGGCGCCCTGGGCGCGCTCGTGGGCTATGCGACCGATCCGGCAACCGTTGGCTACCAGCCCATGCATGTCAATTTTGGCCTGGTGCCGCCGCTCGAGGACGGCAGGCGCCGCAGTAAGCGCGACCGCTACCAGGCTTATGCGGATCGCGCCCTCGAGGCCCTCGATGCCTACTTGGCCACGCGTTCCGACTTGTTTGGAGGCGACCGGTCATAGCCTTTGACCTGTACGATACCGTCGACTCGTTTATCGCCTACATCGCACGTGTCGAGGGGCTCTCTCCCAATACGGTGACCGCTTATGGATCGCGGTTGGAGCGCTTTGCTGCCTGGTGCGAGCGTACGGGTGTCGATGCGCGTGCGGCCGACGTGCGTACCGTCCGCACGTATTTGGCCGAGCTTTCGCGCGAGCAGGTGGCGCCTCGCACCCTTGCGGCACATTTGTCGGCTATTCGGTCGCTCTACCGTTGGATGGCTGCCGAGGGGATTGTCGAGGGTGATGCGGTCTCGGCGATCGCGTCGCCCAAGCTGCCGCGCGACCTGCCCGGCGTCCTTACGACTCAGCAGGTCGAGGCGCTGCTCAAGACGCCTGATACTTCGACGCCCGCGGGACTGCGCGATGCGGCGATGCTCGAGCTGCTCTATGCCTCGGGTGCCCGCATCTCGGAGCTTGCCGCGCTTAACGTGGAATCCATCGCTTGGTCGGAGCGCGTGGTTCGCCTTTGGGGCAAGGGGAGCAAGGAGCGCATTGTTCCTCTGTATCGTCGCGCACTTGAGGCGACGCGCACCTATGTCGAGGAGGGGAGACCGGAGTTGCTCGCCCAGGCAAAGCACCGCGACGCCGCAGCCGGTCTGCATCCGCTGTTTATTTCTGCGCGCGGTAATCGCATGAGTGCCGCTATGCTCAGGCGACGGTTCCATATGCTGGCGACGTGCGCCGGCATTCCGGCCGACATCGCGCCTCATGCGATGCGTCATACGTTTGCGACCGATCTGCTTGAGGGCGGCGCGGATCTGCGTTCGGTTCAAGAGCTGCTGGGGCATGCGAGCCTGTCCACGACTCAAATCTACACGCATCTTACGCCCGATCGGCTTAAGCGCGCCGTGACCCAGGCCCATCCCCGGGGCGAGTAGGCTGGGCGGCTCGCGTTGCGTTTAGGTGTGTGGTTTTGATTGCGGGTTGGCAGGAAGAGGTAATCCTGCTATCATTCATCGGGTTGCTTCACGGCAACAGGTTTTTATCACGCACGCGCGGCTACTTCATACCGTGGTGCCCGGGCTTTGGTAGCACATGTCCGGGTTGGTTTTGGAGGATGACCCCGCGCGGAGGCAAACCACAGGAGGTTTAACATGGCTACCAAGATTAATATCCGCACCCTGCTCGAGGCCGGCTGCCACTTCGGTCACCAGACCCGTCGCTGGAACCCCAAGATGAAGCCGTTCATCTTCGGTGAGCGCAACGGCATCTACATCCTCGACCTCAAGCAGACCATCCTCGACGCCGACCAGGCCTACACCTTCGTCAAGAACGTCGCCAAGGGTGGCAACGTGCTGTTCGTCGGCACCAAGAAGCAGGCTCAGGAGGCCGTCAAGAACGCCGCTGAGCGCGCCAACATGCCTTACATCAACCAGCGTTGGCTCGGCGGTATGCTGACCAACTTCGTCACCATCCGCTCCCGCATCAACCGCATGGAGGAGCTCGAGGCCATGGTCGAGGACGGCCGTATGGCAGTGCTCCCCAAGAAGGAGCAGGCTGTGCTCGGTAAGGAACTCACCAAGCTCCAGACCAACCTCGGTGGCGCCCGCGACATGAAGGGTCTGCCCCAGGCTCTCTTCGTCATCGACACCAAGCGCGAGGAGAACGCTATCAAGGAGGCCCAGCGCCTGAACATCCCCGTCGTCGCTCTGATCGACACCAACTCCGATCCCGACGAGGTCGAGTACGGCATCCCCTGCAACGATGACGCTATCTCCGCTGTCACCCTTATGTGCGAGCTCATGGCTGACGCCTGCCTCGCTGGCTCCGGCAAGGAGCAGGTCTCCGAGGCCGAGATGGCCGCTGAGCCCAAGGCCGAGTAAATCAGTCTTAGTTAATTCTTTTTCATCTCTTTGAAAGGAACCACAATGGCCCAGATTACCGCCGCTATGGTCAAGCAGCTCCGCGAGATGACCGACTCCCCGATGATGGAGTGCAAGAAGGCTCTCGTCGAGGCTGACGGCGACATGGACGCCGCTGTCGACGTTCTGCGTAAGAACGGCCTTGCCAAGGCTGCCAAGAAGGCTGGCCGTGAGACCAACGAGGGCGCTGTCGCCGCGTTCGTCTCCGAGGATGGCAAGACCGGCGCTCTGCTCGAGCTCTCCTGCGAGACCGACTTCGTTGGCTCCAACGCCAAGTTCACCGGCTTTGCTTCCAAGGTCGCTGAGGTTGTCGCTACCACCGAGCCTGCTGACGTCGACGCTCTGCTTGAGAAGCCGATGGGCGAGGAGACCGTTTCCTCTGAGCTCACCGAGATGATTCACATCATGGGCGAGAACATGAAGATCTCCCGCTTCGCCGCCCGTAAGGCCGAGAACGGCGCGCTCGCTTCTTACATCCACATGGGTGGTAAGATCGGCGTCCTCGTCGAGTTTGCTTTCGAGAAGGCCGAGACCGCTCAGGCTGAGTCCTTCAAGACCTTCGCTCACGACGTTGCCCTTCAGGTTGCCGCCGTCGCCCCGATCTGCGCTACCCGCGATCAGGTTCCGGCCGAGACCGTCGAGCACGAGAAGCAGATCTACATGGCTCAGGCTGCCGAGTCCGGCAAGCCCGAGGCCATTCAGGAGAAGATGGCTGTCGGCCGTCTGGAGAAGTTCTACAAGCAGTCCGTGCTCACCGAGCAGGAGTTCATCAAGGACAGCTCCCTCACCATCAAGAAGTACGCTGAGCAGGTCTCCAAGGAGCTCGGCGACACCATTACCGTCGTTGCCTTTGACCGTCTGGTCCGTGGCGAGTAAATAAGCTCTTGTAGCTGGTAATGAGCAGGCTGTGGGTTTTACTCACAGCCTGCTTTTTCATGGCTCTTCTTAGAGCCTTTGATAAAATGTTGAGAGTTCAATCTAAAGGAGGATCGCTTTGTCCGACATCCGATATAAACGCGTGCTTCTGAAGCTTTCCGGCGAAGCGCTGATGGGCGACGGCCAATATGGCATCGACCCCAAGGTTACCGACCATCTTGCCAAACAGGTCAAAGAGCTGCTCGCCGTTGGTCACGAAGTTGGCGTCGTTGTTGGCGGCGGCAATATTTTCCGCGGCATGGCCGGCGCTGCCGGTGGCATGGAGCGTGCTCAGGCCGACTACATGGGCATGCTGGCAACCGTTATGAACGCGCTCGCCCTGCAGGATGCCTTCGAGCACAACGATGTTCCCTGTCGCGTTATGAGCGCTATCCAGATGAACGAGATCTGCGAGCCCTATATTCGCCGTCGCGCCATCAACCACCTTTCCAAGGGCAACGTCGTTATTTTTGCCGCCGGTTCGGGCAATCCGTACTTTACGACCGACACCGCTGCTGCTCTTCGTGCGTGCGAGATCGGCGCCGAGATTCTGATTAAAGCCACCAAGGTTGACGGCATCTACGACAAGGATCCCGTCAAGTGCGCCGATGCCGTCCGTTTTGACAAGATTACCTATCACGAGGTGCTCGTCCGCGGCCTGCAGGTTATGGATTCCACGGCTACGGCTCTGTGCCAGGATAACCGTATGCCGATTTTGGTCCTCAACATCGATGGCGAGGACACCGTCAAGCGCGCGCTTTCGGGTGAGCCCGTCGGCACGCTCGTCTATCAGGAGGATTAAGCATGGCAGAGAACATCACCGCCCACATGGACAAGTCGCTCGAGTCCCTCAAGCATAACTTCTCCAAGGTTCGTACCGGCCGCGCCAATGCCAACATTCTGTCCGACATCACTGTCGATTATTACGGTGTTCCCACGCCGGTCACGCAGGTTGCCGCCGTCAAGACCCCCGAGGCCCACATGCTGCTCATCGAGCCGTGGGACAAGGCACTCATCAATGCTATCGTCAAGGCCATCGGCGCTTCCGATCTGGGTATTACCCCCAACTCCGATGGCACCGTCGTTCGTCTGCCGTTTCCGGCTCCCACCGAGGAGCGTCGTCGCGAGCTCGTCAAGGAGTGCCGCGAGTACGCCGAGCAGGCCAAGGTGTCTATCCGTAACATCCGTCGCGACTTCAACAACAAGCTCGAGCGCGATGAGGAGCTCACCGAGGACGATGTCCGTCGCGAGCAGGCCAAGGTCCAGAAGCACACCGATGAGTATGTCGCCAAGGTCGAGGAGCTTCTGAAGGAAAAAGAAGCCGAGGTCATGGAGATCTAAGGTGCAATACGACGAGCATAAACTGGTCGAGTACTTTGCCGACGCCCCTGCGGGCGTCGGTTTTTCCGACCTTGACCTCAATAACATTCCGCACCATATCTCGTGCATCATGGACGGTAACGGTCGTTGGGCCACGTCGCGCGGTCTTGCACGCACCGAGGGCCACAAGGCGGGTATCGTCTCCCTTCGCGAGATTATTACCGCCTGCGTGCGTCTGGGCGTCGACGTGCTTTCGGCCTATGCGTTTTCTACCGAAAACTGGAACCGCCCGCAACACGAGGTCAACGTCTTGATGCACCTGTTTGCCAAGACGTTTATCGACGAGCTGCCGCTTCTGAAGCGCGAAAACGTGCGCGTTGTCTTTTTGGGTGACATTTCCGCGCTGCCCAAGAAGACCCGCGACGTTTTTGAACGCGGTCTTGCCGAGTGCGCCAATCACACTGGCATGACGCTGGCGCTTGCCGTCAACTACGGCGCGCGTGCCGAGATTACCCGCGCTGTCCGTCAGATCGCACTCGACGCTGCCGCCGGTAAGATCGATCCTGGCGCAATTGATGACGACATGGTGGCTTCCC
This sequence comes from uncultured Collinsella sp., assembly GCA_900550825.1. Lineage (GTDB taxonomy): Bacteria > Actinomycetota > Coriobacteriia > Coriobacteriales > Coriobacteriaceae > Collinsella. The sequence goes on from URTZ01000006.1 coordinate 15,750, forward strand.
ACCTCTATACCGCCGGCCTTCCCGATCCTGAGCTTGTGATTCGCACTTCTGGTGAGCTGCGCCTTTCGAACTATCTGCTGTGGCAGGTGGCTTATTCCGAATTCTACGTCACCGATACCTATTGGCCCGACTTTGATCGTTGGGGCCTTGTCGACGCCATTTTGGCCTATCAGGGCCGTGACCGTAGGTTTGGTGGTCTGAGCAAGACCGAGGAGGCTTAATCGTGTCCGATCGTCCCAAGGCAACTGCTCCCAAGACATCTGAGCGCAAGGCTGTCGCTGCGGGAGCGCCCGCAGCGAAGAGCGGCACCGGTTCGTGGCTTGCGGGCTTTATTACCCGTGCCGCCGCCGGTATCGTTTATGCCGTTGTCTTTATCCTGTGCCTGGTTTTGGGTATCGTGCCCACGGCCATCTTTGTTTCTGTCATGAGCGGTCTGTGCTGCTATGAGTTTTTCCGTATGACGAGGCTCGATGGCAAGATGGCTAACGAGCGCATGGGTATCGCTGCCGCCGTGCTCTTTCCGCTGTCGGCGTTGGGCGATTCGATGTTGCTGAATGCCCTGCTTTTTGCCCTAATGCTCGCTGTGGGCATTTGGTATGTCTGGTCGCCGCGTACCCGCATCTCTGATGTGGCCGTGACGCTCATGGGTCCCATCTACACTGGCTTTATGCTGTCGGCTATCGTGCTGCTGCGCGATGCCGTGCCCGGTTTTGCCGGCGCCCTGCTTTCGGTGGGCGTTTGCGCGTCCCTTTGGGTCTCCGATTCGTTTGCTTACATCGTGGGCAGTCGTATCGGCAAACACAAGATGGTTCCCAAGATCTCACCCAAAAAGAGCTGGGAGGGGTTTGTTGGCGGCATCCTGGGCTCGGTTTTGATTTGGCTCATCCTGTGGGCGACGCACTTCTACAAGCTTAGCCTGCCCTATGCGCTGCTGTGCGGCGTGGTCGTGTCCATTTTGGGCGTTATCGGCGACCTTATCGAGTCGCGCATCAAGCGCGGTGTGGGCGTCAAGGATTCCGGTAACCTTATCCCGGGCCACGGCGGCATGCTCGATCGTAGCGATTCGCTTATCTTTGGCTGCATTACCGCGCAGCTGTTGCTGATGATCGGAGGCGTGCTGTAATGTCCTTCCAGACGACGTATGGCCCCGATGGACGCCTCCGTGTTGCCATCCTGGGTTGTACGGGCTCTATAGGCACCCAAGCGCTCGATGTGTGCCGTCAGCATGCCGATCGCCTGCAGGTGACGGCGCTGTCCGTTAACTCTAGTACCTCCGAGCTCGTTGCCGCTGCCCGCGAGTTCTCGGTTTCGGCGGTTGCCGTGGCCGATGTCGCTCATGGCGATGACGCCGTGCTGCAGGAGCTGCCCGAGGGAACGAAGCTCGGCGTTGGCGCGCAGGCGGTTTGCGAGCTCGCGCGTCGCGACGATGTCGACTGCGTGCTTGTCGCTATTGTGGGCGCCGCCGGTCTCGAGGCGAGCCATGTGGCCTTGACCTCAAATAAGCGCCTTGCCCTTGCCAACAAGGAGTCCCTCGTCGTCGGTGGCGACTTGCTTATGCCGTTGGCGCAACCGGGCCAGCTTATTCCAGTCGACTCTGAGCACTCCGCCATCTACCAGTGCTATCTGGGGGAGAATCCGCGCGAGGCTCATTGTATTTGGCTCACCTGCTCGGGCGGTCCGTTCTTTGGCCGCACGCGCGACGAGCTCGACCGCGTGACGCGTGCCGATGCCCTCGCACATCCCACGTGGGCCATGGGTGCCAAGATCACCATCGACTCCGCCACCCTCATGAACAAGGGCCTGGAGCGCATTGAGGCCATGCATCTGTTTAACTGCGACCTCGATTTCATTAACGTGGTCGTGCAGCGTCAGTCCAAGATTCACTCTATGGTCGAGTTCGCCGACGGCTCTGTGATGGCGCATCTCGGTGCTTCCGACATGCGTATTCCCATCCAGTTCGCGTTCTCGTATCCCGAGCGTTGGGATACCCCGGCGCCTCGTATCGATTTTCGCGAGCTGGGGCAGCTCACGTTTGATGCTGCCGACATGGATACCTTCCGCTGTCTGGCACTGGCCGAGCGTGCCGGCAAGACGGGTGGCACCATGCCGTGCGTGCTCAATGCCGCCAACGAGGTCGCCGTCGATGCCTTCCTGCACGATGGCTGCAGCTTTACCGATATCGATCGCATTGTGGAATCCTGCATGGATGCCCACGATATGCAGGCAGTCGATTCGTTTGAGCAGCTTCGTGAAATCGATGCGTGGGCGCGTGAAAAGGCCTCGCAGGTGCTCGCCGCAGCCCGTTCTTAACCCATAAGGATTGCTTTTTCGTTTTATGGATACTGTTCTGAGCGTTCTCTCATCGGTCTTTTGGGGCCTGCTGATGCTTTCCGTCCTCGTGTTTTTGCACGAGGGCGGCCACTTTTTGGCGGCGCGTGCCTGCGGCGTCCGTGTGACCGAGTTCTTTTTGGGCCTGCCGTGCCGCTTTGACATCCATTACACGTCGCGTCGCATTGGAACCAAGTTTGGCGTGACCCCGCTGCTGCTGGGTGGCTACGCTGCCATCTGCGGTATGGATCCGACCGATGTCTCGTGCGCCGATCGCGTGCTCGCGGCTATCTACCGTCATGGTCGCGTGACCGTGGCCGACCTTGCCGCCGAGCTCGAGCTATCCGAGGAGGTTGTGCTCGAGGCATGCGCCTTGCTCTTGGGTTGGGGCTCTATCGCGCCTTGGTATGAGGAAGGGGAGAAGCCCTCGCCGAGCTACTATCCCGCCAAGTATCAGACGTTGCCACGAGACACGGCAGGCTATACCACCTTTGATGGTCGCCGTTTCGATCGCGAACATGCGACTGCCGAGGGCGATGTGTGGGAGCTGCCGTGCGGCGAGGCCGAGTTCCTTGCGCAAGAACGCTCGCACACCTATCTTGGCCAAGGCTTTCTCAAGCGCGCCTTTATGCTGCTCGCGGGCATTCTCGTCAATATCCTGACGGGTTTTTTGCTCCTTATGAGCATCTATTCCATTGCGGGTGTCACCGTGCCGATGGACACCAACGTGATCGGTCAGGTTGACGAGGGGTCTATTGCCGCCAAGGCGGGTATCGAGGCCGGTGATGCGATCCTTTCGGTCGACGGTGTCTCATGTTCCACTTGGATGGACGTCTACGGTGCTATCGGCAAGGCCGCCGGTAAGGACGATATCGCCATTGAGTATGAGCGCGACGGCAAGCAGCATTCGACCTCGGTTGCGCTCAAAGAGGACGAGCGCCTAGGTGTGTATGCCTCTACGCAGGTGGTCCGTTTAGACCCGATCACCTCGGCGCGTCTGTCATTCTCCTATGTTGTACAGACGGCGGATGGCGTGATGCGCCTACTCCAGCCGCAGCATACGATGGAGATTCTCGATCAGTCTTCTTCGATCGTGGGTATTAGCGTTATGTCCTCACAGGCTGCTGCTGCCGGCCCTGCCACGTTCCTTTCGTTTGCTGCCCTCATCTCGTTCTCGCTTGGCTTTATGAACCTGCTGCCCATCCCGCCACTCGATGGCGGTAAGCTGGTCATCGAGATCATTCAAAAGATTGTGGGCCGCGAGCTTCCGCTCAAGGTCCAGACGATTGTGAGCTATGTGGGCATCGCGCTCTTTGCGCTGCTGTTTGTCTATATGCTTCGTTCCGACATCCTTCGATTTATTCTGTAGGGGAGTGTTTGGATTGTCTTTATCCCATCCTTTGCCTCGCGATTTGACGCGCCCCGTGCATGTGGGCGGTGTGCAGATCGGTGGCGCTGCGCCGGTGGTGGTCCAATCCATGACCTGCACCGATACCGCTGATGCCCAGGCAACACTTGCGCAAGTGTGCGCGTTGGCGCAGGCTGGCTGCGATATCGTGCGTGTGAGCGTGCCCACTGAGGCCGCGCTTGAGGGTTTCCGCACCATCTGTGCCGAGTCTCCGGTGCCAATCGTTGCCGATATCCACTTTAACCACAAGCTGGCCATTGGCGCTGTGGAGGCCGGTGCCGCCAAGCTCCGCATCAATCCCGGCAACATTGGCGATTGGGCCAAGGTCGATGCCGTGATCGATGCCGCGGGCGCCGCTGGGTGCGCGATTCGCATTGGCGTGAACGCGGGCTCGCTTGAGCAGGATATCGCCGAGCGCGAAGACCTCACGCAGCCCGAAAAGCTCGTGATGTCGAGCGAGCGCTTCGTCAAGCACTTTGAGGACCGCGGCTTTACGAACATTGTGCTTTCGGCCAAGGCCCATAGCGTGCAAACGACGCTCGATACTTATCGAGCCCTGTCACGTGAGATTCCCCACGTTCCGCTTCACCTGGGCGTGACGGAGGCGGGGACCAAGCTCCAGGGCACCATCAAGAGCTCTGTAGGCTTGGGTATCTTGCTTTCCGAAGGCATTGGCGACACCATGCGTGTGTCGCTCACAGCCGATCCGGTTGAGGAGCCGCCGGTTGCCTGGGGTATTCTGCAGTCGTTGGGCCTGCGTCGCCGTGGCCCCGAGATTGTCTCGTGCCCCACGTGCGCCCGCTGCCAGGTTAACCTTATTCCCATTGCCGAGGAAGTAACCGAGCGGCTTAAGAACTATACCGCGCCGCTTTCGATTGCCGTTATGGGATGTGCCGTTAATGGCCCCGGCGAGGCTTCTGATGCCGACCTGGGCGTTGCTTGCGGACGTGGTCAGGCCTTGCTCTTTTCGCATGGCCAGATCATTGGTAAAGTAGCTGAGGACCAAATTGTCGACGCGCTTATGGCAGAGGTCGACAAGCTTATTGAGGAGAAATAAATGACCCGAGCAATGTATATGTCTAAGCTCTATGCGCCGACGCTTAAAGAGGATCCGGCGGACGCTGAGCTCGCCAGTCACCGCCTGCTGCTCCGTGCCGGCATGATCCGCAAGGAGGCCGCCGGCCTGTATTCCTATCTGCCGCTCGCATGGCGCTCGATCCGCAAGATCGAGAACATCGTGCGCGACGAGATGGACGCTGCCGGCGCCCAGGAGCTTATGATGCCTATCATGGTCGACGCCGAGTTGTGGCGCGAGTCCGGCCGCATCGACGCCTATGGCAAGGAGCTTGTGCGCTTTGACGACCGTCATGGTCGCGAGTTCGTCCTGGGCCCCACGCACGAGGAGACCGTCACGGCCCTGGTGCGCAACGAGCTACGCTCCTATAAGCAGCTGCCCGTCAACCTGTATCACATTCAGGACAAGTTCCGCGACGAGTTCCGTCCCCGCTTTGGCCTGATGCGCGGCCGCGAGTTCATCATGAAGGACGCCTACAGCTTCTCCGCCACGCAGGAGAGCCTGCAGGAGGAGTACGACAAGATGAAGCAGGCGTACGCCAATATCTGCGAGCGCTGCTACATCAAGGCTCTGCCCGTCGTCGCCGATTCTGGCGAGATCGGTGGCGATACCTCCGTCGAGTACATGGCTTTGGCTGACGCCGGCGAGGCTTCGCTCGTCTACTGCGACGATTGCGGCTTCGCTGCCGATGACGAGGCTGCAAGCACCAAGGTCGTCGTGACCGAGGGTCCTGGTGACGGTACGCTCACCAAGGTTGAGACTCCGGGCATGGGCACCATTGAGGCTGTTGCTAAGTTCTTTGGGTTCCCCGAGAACGGCACGCGCAAGTCGCTGGCACTCATCGACGCCGAGGGCAAGCCGGTCGTGGCCATTGTTCCGGGCGATCACGAGCTCAACGATTGCAAGGCCGAGCACGTCTTTGGCAAGGGCTATCGCATGATGACCGACGAGGAGCTTCAGGCGAACGGTCTGCACAAGGGCTTTATCGGACCGGTTAACCTGCCCGATGGCATTCGTCTGGTCTGCGACGAGAGCCTGCGCGAGTCCAAGCAGTGGGCCTGCGGTGCCAACGAGGTCGATTATCACTTTACCGGTGCCTGCCCTGAGCGCGACTTTACCGTCGACGAGTGGGCCGATCTGGTAACCGTCGTTGCCGGCGATCCCTGCCCGCACTGCGGAAAGCCCCTCTCCGCTGCCCGCGGCATCGAGGTCTCCCAGGTCTTCCAGCTGGGCACCAAGTATTCCGAGGCCATGGGTGCCACCTTTATGGATGAGGACGGCAAGGAGAAGCCGCTCATCATGGGTTGCTACGGCGTTGGTGTGTCCCGCTCGCTTGCTGCCGTCGTGGAGCAGCACAACGACGAGCATGGCATCGTCTGGCCGGTCTCCGTTGCCCCGTACGAGGTCGCGGTGATTCCGCTCGATCCCAAGAAGGAGGAGTGCGCTACCGTCTGCGAGCAGATCGTTGATGGCCTGTGTGCCGAGGGTATCGAGGTCGTCGTCGACGACCGCGACGAGCGTCCCGGCTTTAAGTTTGCCGACAACGACCTTATGGGCTTCCCGTATCAGGTGGTTCTGGGCAAGCGCGGCCTCAAGAATGGCACAGTGGAGCTCAAGGACCGTGCCACGGGCGAGCGTGAGGACGTGGCGATCGACGAGGTCGTCGCCAAGGTTGCCGAGCTTGTTAAGGCAGCCCGCCGTTAATCGACGATTTCGCTTGTAGTTCGATATGTGGGACGGCCCCGCATTTCTCCAATCGGGGAGATGCGGGGCCGTCCTATTATCTTGTAGCATCCTCGATATCTAAAAGGAAAACCCCACAGCCCATGCGAGCTGCGGGGTTTTCCATTGTGCCTCCGATGCGAAATAAATCGCTCAGATATTACTGATAATCGACGACGTCGATCCAGTTCATCAGGAACTCATCGTTCACGTTGCGCTTACGAGCGAGCTCGGAAGCGGCGACGATGCTCGTCCACTGACGCACGACCTGCATGGGCATGTCGGCACGGTCGCAGTAGAGCTCCAGGTAGGCCTCGGCCTGGTCCTTGCTGTTGAGGGCAAAGAGCAGGTAGGTGGTGGCAACGTCGGCAGCAGGGGAGCCCTGGGTAGCGTGTGCCCAGTCGCACACATAGAGCTGGCCGTCGTCGCCGACGATGACGTTGGAGGGGTTGAAGTCGCCGTGGCAGACCTTGAACTCCTTGGTCATACCGTCCAGACGCTCCTGAAGGTTGTAACGCGTGGTGGCATTGAGCTGATCAAGGCTGTCGATCATGCGGGCGAACTTGTCGCGCTGACGGTTGAGCAGCGGGGAGGTGTAGCCGTGGATCTCGATCTGGAGGTCGACGAACATCTCGAGGTACTCACCGAAGCGCTGGGGCTCGGCAGTCATCTTCTCGGCAAGGGTGGTGCCCGGAACCTTCTCGGTCACGAGCGCCCAGCCGTTGGCGTTCTCGAGCTGGGAAACCTCGAGAGCCTTGGGGCTGCGGATGCCGCACTCATTGATGCGGGCAAGATTCAAAGCCTCGTTGAACACGTCGGAGACAGGCTTGGTCTCGTTAAAGACCTTGACGATCTTGTCGCCCAGGTCGTAAACGACCTTGTTGCCACGGCGGACGAGCTCGGTCTTGGAATCGGGTAGCAGCATGGTTGCATCCTTTCAACGATGCGATAGAAGCGACGGCGGGGGTGTGTGAAACACCCGTGCACCCCCGCCGCAAAAAACCGTGCTAAAAACTAGCAGACGGCGTAGTCCTGGGGCTCGCGGCCGTAGTAGGCGTCCAGGTAGAGCTCCTTGATCTCGCTCATGAGCGGGTAGCGCGGGTTAGCGCCGGTGCACTGGTCGTTGAATGCCTGCTCGGTCATCTCGTCGAGGGTGTCGAGGAAGTACTGCTCGTCAACACCGTAGTCGGCGATGGTCTTCTTGACACCGATGAAGTCCTTGAGCTCCTCGAGCTTCGTGATGAAGTTCTCGAAGACCTCCTTGTCGTCCTTGCCCTCGATACCGCAGTACTTGGCCATCTCGGCGTAGTTGTGCAGCGCGTTGGGGTAAGGATACTGGGAGAAGGTACCCATCTTGACGGGAGCCTCGGCGGCGTTGTAGCGCATGACGCGGGTCAGGATGACGGCGTTAGCGATGCCGTGGGGCAGGTGATGGAAAGCGCCGAGCTTGTGAGCCATGGAGTGGTTGAGGCCCAGGAAGGCGTTGGCGAAGGCCATACCGGCCATGCAGGAGGCGTTGTGCATCTCCTCGCGGGCGTGCGGGTCCTTGGCGCCGTTCGTGAAGCTGGAGGGCAGGTTCTCAAAGACGAGCTTGGCAGCGCGCTCGGAGAGGCCCTTGGTGTAGTCGGAAGCCATGATGGAGACGTAGGACTCGATGGCGTGGGTCATGACGTCGATGCCGGAGGCAGCGGTCAGGCCGCGCGGGGCGGTCATGCAGTTGTCGGCGTCGACGATAGCCATGTTGGGGAGCAGCGCGTAGTCGGCGAGCGGCCACTTGATGCCGGTCTCCTTGTCGGTGATGATGGCGAACGGCGTGCACTCGGAGCCGGTACCCGAGGAGGTCGGGACGGCGACGAAGTAGGCCTTCTTGCCCATCTCGGGGAAGGTGAAGATACGCTTGCGGATGTCCATGAAGTCCATGGCCATGTCCTCAAACTTGCACTCGGGGTGCTCGTACATCATCCACATGATCTTGCCGGCGTCCATAGCGGAGCCACCGCCGACGGCGATGATGACGTCCGGCTCAAAGAGAGCCATCTGCTTGGCGCCGCGACGTGCGCACTGCAGCGACGGATCGGGCTCGACGTCGTAGAAGCAGTCGTGGGCGATGCCCATCTCGTCGAGCTTGGCCTCGATGGCGCGGGTGTTGCCATTCTTGAAGAGGAACTGGTCGGTGACGATGAAGGCGCGCTTCTTGCCCATGACGGTACCGAGCTCGTCGAGGGCGACGGGCGTGGAACCCTTCTTGAAGTAGACCTTCTCGGGAGCGCGGAACCACAGCATGTTCTCACGGCGCTCGGCCACAGTCTTAACGTTGATCAAGTGCTTCACCCCAACGTTCTCGGAGACGGAGTTGCCGCCCCAGGAGCCGCAGCCCAGGGTCAGAGACGGCTTCATGCCAAAGTTGTACAGGTCACCGATGCCGCCGTGCGAGGACGGGGTGTTGATGACGATACGGCAGGCCTTCATGACGTGCTCGAACAGGCTGATCTTCTCGGCCTGGGCGGGGTGCACGTACAGAGAGGCGGTGTGGCCCGGGCCACCGGCGAGCACGAGGTGCTCGGCCTTGTCGACGGCCTCCTGGAAGTCCTTGGCGTGGTACATGGCCAGGACCGGGGAGAGCTTCTCGTGGGAGAACTCCTCCTTGGCGGGGTCGGTGGAGGTGACCTCGGCGATCAGGATCTTGGTCTTGGCGGGAACCTCGATGCCGGCGAGCTCGGCGATCTTGGCAGCGGCCATGCCGGGGATGCGGTGATCGAGAGCGCCGTTCTTGAACATGGCGGCACGCAGGGCCTCCATCTCGGCACCCTGCTTGACGAAGTAGCAGCCGCGCTTCTGGAACTCGGCCTTAACCTGGTCATAGATGCTGTCGATTACGGTCACGGACTGCTCGGAAGCGCAGATCATGCCGTTGTCGAAGGTCTTGGAGTGGATGATGGAGTTGACGGCGAGCAGCACGTCGGCGGTGTCGTCGATGACGACCGGGGTGTTACCGGCGCCAACGCCCAGGGCGGGCTTGCCCGAGGAGTAAGCGGCCTTGACCATGCCCGGGCCACCGGTGGCGAGGATGATGTCGACGTCGCGCATGACCATGTTGGTCAGCTCGATGGAGGGGACATCGACCCAGCCGATGATGCCCTCGGGGGCGCCGGCCTTGACGGCGGCGTCAAGCACGAGCTTGGCGGCGGCGATGGTGCACTTGGCGGCAGCCGGGTGCGGGGAGATGATGATGGCGTTGCGGGTCTTCAGGCTGATCAGCGTCTTGAAGATCGCGGTGGAGGTGGGGTTGGTCGTCGGGATGACGGCGCCCACGATGCCGATGGGCTCGGCGATCTTGGTGATGCCGTAAGCCTCGTCGCGCTCCAGGACACCACAGGTCTTGGTGTTCTTGTAAGCGTTGTAGATGTACTCTGCGGCGTAGTGGTTCTTGATGACCTTGTCCTCAAGAACGCCGCGGCCGGTCTCCTCGATGGCCATCTTCGCCAACGGGATACGAGCCTTGTTGGCGGCCATGGCGGCCTCATAGAAGATCTTGTCGACCTGCTCCTGCGTGTACGTAGCAAAAAGCGCCTGGGCCTCTCGCATCTGAGCGAGCTTGGCCTCAAGCGCCTCTACGTTGTCCACAATTGCGGGAGTAGTGTTTTCCGGTGACTTTTTCACCATTTGTGTCTCCTTGCGATCGGAGATTTACCCTACGCCTTGCATGATAGCAAGAAATTAATCGGCGAACGGTAAGATTCCTGTAAAAGGCACACTAAAACGCTTCAATAAACTGAAGCGTTTTAACTAAAACTATCTGCCTGCTGCATCGCCCCGCTCATTGGGTACAGACTCTCATGAGTATTTCAATGGGAAAACGGGACATCTGTTTGATAATCGCTATTCGCGGGTCGCGGTTGAGTCGGACACACAGGCGGTGCAGCTACTCGATTACATCCATTTCAATCCCGTGTAAGGTGCGTCCGACTCGCTCGAGGCGTACCGTTAGTTACAAGGCATACCAGCTGGGCTATGATCCCTTTGACATCTGTGATGCGGCCCCTATGCTCGATATTG
>URTZ01000007.1 GCA_900550825.1 uncultured Collinsella sp.
CATGTGGCCGGCGGGGCGCCCTTATCTGTTGTGCGGTTCGCGAGCTAGCGGGCCCGCTTTACCTTGGCCGCTGCCTCGACAAACGACTTCCACAGGTTAAAGTCGGTCTCGAGCGTCTTCCACGTGTACTCGGGGTGCCATTGCACACCCAGGCAGAAAGGCTGGCCTTCGACTTCGATGCACTCGGGAACGCCGTCGGTTGCCTTGGCGACCAAGCGCGTGCTTTTACCCAGACGATCGACGCAGCAGTGATGTGCCGAGTTGGTCTGGATCAGCCTGTGCCCGCCAACCGCGCGCTCCAGCAGCGAGCCCGGCACGACCTCGACGGGATGCACGGGGTCGTTGAGCACGTGGGTGTGGCGCCACTGCGTGCGGCCCTCGCGAGCGCCCAGGCTCGGCACGTCCATGCACAGGGTGCCGCCGGTGGCGACGTTGAGCAGCTGCGTGCCGCGGCAGGTGGTAAAGAGCGGCTTTTTGGCGCGGAGTACCTCGTCGACCAGCTTAAACTCAAAACTATCTCGGATCTCGCAGCAGAGGGTGGGGTCGTAGGGTCGATCATCGTCCCAGCGCTTGGGATTGACGTCGGGGCCGCCGGGGATGGCGATGCCGTCGGCGATATCGACGTAATGACGGATGACCTCAATGTCCTCGGTGATGGACATCTGCAGCGGCAGGCCACCGGCGGCAAGGATGGCATCGACAAAGACGCTTGCGATTTCCTCGTTGGGGGAGAGCACCTCGCTTAAAAACGGCTTTGCCTCTTCCCAGCGCGGCGCGACGAGGATGAGCGGACGGTCGGCGGGGGCGACGTCGACGTGTGGGGTATAGGACGATGAGGTGCGGGTTCCGATCATGGGTGCGGCTTTCGAATCCGGGTGGACATGGCACAGGGGCGGCGCGGGACAAACGCTGGTGATGAATTTGCCCGCGTGGCAATTGGGTTAGTGGCCCTTGATGGAGTTGAGGAAGTCCTGGGCGCGCTTGGTCTGGGGGTGGTCGAAGAACTCGTCGGGCGTGCCGGTTTCCACGATCTGGCCGTCGGCCATAAACACGACACGGTCGGCCACGCGGCGGGCGAAGTTCATCTCGTGCGTAATGACGATCATCGTCATGCCCTGCTGGGCCAGACGGACCATGACCTCGAGCACCTCGTTGATCATCTCGGGATCAAGAGCGCTCGTGGGCTCGTCAAAAAGCATGGCCTTGGGCTGCATGGCAAGCGAGCGGGCGATGGCTACGCGTTGCTGCTGGCCGCCCGAGAGCTGTGCGGGCACCTTATCGGCCTGCTCGGCAACGCCCACGCGGCCCAGCAGGTCCATGGCGCGCTCGCGGGCTTCGTCCTTGGAGACGCCCAGCACATCGACCGGTCCCAGCATGACGTTCTGCAGTACGGTCATATGTGCGAACAGGTTGAACTGCTGGAACACCATGCCCAGCTCGGCGCGCATGCGGGCAAGATCCTTGCCTTCTTGCGGCAGGGGCTCGCCCTCGATGAGGATCTCGCCCGAGTCGATGGTTTCCAGGCGGTTGATGGTGCGGCACATGGTCGACTTGCCCGAGCCCGAGGGACCGATCACAACGACGACCTCGCCGCGGTCGACCGAGAGATTGATGTCGTTGAGGACGTGTAGATCGCCATAGTGCTTATCGACGTGCCTGAGCTCGATCAGCGGCTGATTGCCGGTGGAAGAGGTGCTCTGTGCCATGGTGCTCGGCTCCTTATGATTAGAAATGGTAAAGCGTTAGCGGATGATGGTCGCGCCGGTCTTGTGCGAAACGTAGACGGCGGCCTTGTTAATTGCGACGTTGATGAGGATGTAGATGACCGCGATTACCAGGTAGACCGACACGAGGGCGTCGTAGTTGGTAATGAGCACGCGGGCGTTTTGCATGAGGTCGGGGTAGCTCACCACATAGGCGACGGTGGTGTCTTTGACTACGACCACAAGCTGCGAAATCAAGGACGGAATGATAAACCGAATAGCCTGCGGCAACACGATTTTAAAGGTGATTTTAGCCTTGGAGAGACCGAGTGCCTGGGCGGCCTCGACCTGGCCGCGCGGCACGGCGTTGACGCCGGCGCGGAAGATCTCGGCGAGTACGCCGGCGGCAGCGAGCGCGACGGGAAGCGTGAGCATCCAAAACGACGACAGCGCGATCTTGTACTGGGGCAGCACCAAAAAGAAGAAGTAGATGAACAGCAGGCTCGGTACGCCGCGGAAGAAATCGGTGAGCACGCGGCAGACCAGCTGCAGCGGCTTAATGTCGCTGGTACGGCCGAGCATAAGGGCTAAGCCCAGCACCAGCGCGATGGCGCCAGCGGTGAGTGCGACTTTAACGGTGCCCTCAAAGCCGGCAAGCAGGAACTTCCAGGTGGTGAGGTGCGTAAAGAAATACCAATAGTGAACCGAAAGCTGGCCGGTCACATAAAAGCGCTGCAGTACCAGGACAGCGAGCGCGGCGACGGCAACAAGTGAGATGACGGTGCCGATGCGAATCTTGGCGCGCATCTTGGGGCCGGGAGCCTCGTAGAGCGCATCGCGCATGGTGAGCGCGGAGGTGGAGTGCTTGCTCATCGGAGGATCCTCACCTTCTTATCGATGTAGTTGCCAATGTGGCTCACCACAAAGGCCGTGCCCAGGTAGCCGAGCGCCGAGATAAAGAACGCGGCGACGCCGCCGAGCGAGCGCGTGTTGATGTAGCTCACCACGCCGGTGAGCTCCTGCGGTTTAAGCGGCACCTGGCTGCCGAGTGCGGTGGTGAGCATGACGGCGATAAAGAGGTTAGTCATGGGCAGCACGCTCGAGCGCAGCGCCTGCGGAATCACGATCTTGGCGAGGATGCGGCTAAAGTTCATGCCCAGCGAGCGTGCGGCTTCCACCTGGCCGACGCCGACGGTGTTGATGCCGCTCATAAAGTTTTCGGAGCCAAAGGCCGAGCCCAAAAGGACCGTGGCGACGATAACGCAGGTGCGGTAGGGCAGAACGACCTTGAGCGGCGGCAGCGCATAGACGACGATGATGAGCAGCGCGATGCCGGGGATGTTACGGAAGACCTGGACATACAGGTCGCCAAAGACGCGCAGCGGCTTGAGCGGCGACACGCGCATCACGGTGACGGCGACGGCCAGCACCATGGCGATGACAAACGACTCAAGCGTCATGCCCCAGGTTGCTAGCAGCGCGTCGATATAGTTCTGGCCATAGAGCGACCAGAGTTCGGAGAGACTCATGCGGACCTCCCGCCGATAAGGAAAGGGGCTCCCGTGTGTACGGAAGCCCCGACAACTCTGTGAGGAAACAGTTTACCGCAATAAAGCGCATCGTGCGTTTCCATATGGTTTCGTTGCGGCCGTTACCAGGCTCGCTGCCTAGGCGCCGATCTCGGGCAGCTCGGGAACATTGGTGTCGCCCGTGCGGTCGCCGATGCAGATCTGCCACAGCTCGGTCCAGGTGCCGTCGTCCTCGATCTTCTTAAGGAAGTCGTTGACAAAGGCGACGCCGTCGGAATCGAGCGGCAGGCCGATGCCATAGGGTTCCTTGCTGCCGAAGGGCTTGCCGGCGATCTTGTACTTACCGGGCTCGCGGACCAGGGCGCTCTGCTGCATGTTGTTATCGATGACGTAGGCGTCAACGCGACCCTGCTGGAGTGCCTGACGGGCCTCCTCGTCGGTCTTGAACTCCTGCTGGCTGGCCTTGGGAGCGAACTCCTCCAGGATGGCGGGGCCGTTGGAGCCGGACTGGACGGCGACGTTCTTGTCGGCCAGGTCGTCGACGCTCTTGATGTCGTCGTTATCGGCGAGCACCAGGATGGCCTGCTGCGTGTAGTAGTAGGGACCGGCAAAGGAGACGAGCTTCTTGCGCTCATCGGTAATGGTGTAGGTGGCGAAGACGGCGTCGACCTGGCCGTTCTGCAGGACGGACTCACGCGTGTCCGAGGTTACCTGGGTGATCTCGACCTTGTTCTCGCCCAGGATGTAGTTGGACAAGAGCTGTGCGATACCGGCGTCGAAGCCGCGGGTCTGACCGTCTTTCTCGTTGAGGAGGGAGAAAAGCGTAGAGGTCTGAACGCCGCCGATCTTAAAGACGCCGGCGTCCTTGACGGCCGTGGCCCAGGTGCTGGCGGCGATGGCGTCGTCATCGGCCTTGGGGCCGTTGTCGACGAGCTTGTCGAATGCCTTGGCATCGAGCGTGGCGGAAACCTCGGTATCCTCGGAGCCCTTGGAGGAGCCGGCGGCGGAACCCTTGTCGGCCTCGGCGCTGGTGTCGGAGCAGCCGGCAAGACCAAGGCCGGCGACGGTTGCGAAGGTAGCGGCGACAAAGCCGCGGCGGTCGAGAACGACCTGCTGGGAGAGGTTCTTGCTCATGGTAGAACACCTTTCTCAATAAAATCCCTAGCGGTTGAGTAGAGTTATACCCTATCGCGCTCAAATGGGTCAACACGAAATAACTCAGAAACATACTTGTCTTATGGGTTATTCTACCTACCAAAAAGGGACAGGCACCTTTGTGGTGGTTCTTGCAGATGTGGCGGTCTGCCTCGCTGATTTTTCTCAATCTGTAACAGGTAGACGAGGAAATGGGTTCTAACTGTTACAGATTGAGATTTTCTCTTCAGAGGAATTCGAATGTCTCAATCTGTAACATCTGGACGGACAAAAGGTCTCTAACTGTTACAGATTGAGACAAAGGTCAGGGACTAAGACGTCTTGTCTCGATCTGTAACAGTTAGACGGGAATTCGGGCCCTAGATGTTACAGATTGAGATAATTGAGCTGTGAAAACAAAAACCTCCGCGAGGGTGCTTCCCTTGCGGAGGTTTTCTTACTCGTTGAGCAGTCTCACGGTTTCGGCGGCCATGTTCTCGACCGTCATGCCGTTTTGAGCGAGCAACTCGTTTGGGTCGTAGCGGTCGGGGAAGCCCTTGGCGATGCCGAAGGTGCGCGTGCGCAATGGCGTGCATGCCAGATAACATGCCACGCGCTCGCCCCAGCCGCCGTCCAAGATGCCGTCCTCGAGGGTGACGACAACGCGATGCTCGGCGGCAAGGCTGTCGAGGAACTCGCGGTCAAGCTCGGTTGCAAAGCGCGGGTTGACGAGCGTGGCCTCGATGCCGTATTCGGCAGCCAAGCGGTTTGCAACGCGCTCGCCCAGCTCAAAGAAATCGCCAAGCGCGAGCACGGCAACGTCGCGGCCCTGACGTACCGCGTTATAGTGAGCGGCGCTGTAATCGGTGTCCTCGGCAGGTGCCAGGTCGGGGCGGCTCACCAGGCCGATGCCCGGTACACGAATCGCCACGGGATGCTCGCGGTGGTCGAGCGACCAACTCAGCATGGACAGGTATTCCTCCATGCAGGCCGGCGCCAAGTAGTGCATGTTGGGAAGACCGCCCAGCATGGAAATATCAAAGAACGAAAGATGCGTCTCGGACGTGGTGCCAAAGATTGACGCACCAAACACCAAAATGGTTGCGGGGGCGTCGTTGAGGCACAGGTCGTGCCACAGCTCGTCGTAGGCGCGCTGCAAAAACGTACCGTACACACCAAAGACTGGCTTGGCGCCCGAGCACGCAAGCGCGGTGGCAAAGGTCACGGCGTGCTCCTCGGCAATGCCCACATCGACGAACTGTTTGCCGGCGGCAGCGCGAAGCTCGGGTGTAAAGCCCATAATGTAGGGCGTGGCGGCCGTGATGCCAACGACCTGTGGATCGCGCTCGATGGCGGCGCTGAGCGCCTCGCCCGTAATGTCAGCATAGGTGCGCGGCGCGGGCTCGCTCGGATGGCCCGGGCAGAGCTTGCGCCCAGTCGCCATGTCAAACGGACCAACGTGATGCCAGCGCTCGGGGTCGCTCTGGGCCGGCTCAAAGCCCTTGCCCTTGGCGGTGGAGACGTGCAGCACGATGGGATGATCGATATTGCGCAGTCCCTGCAGCGCGTCGACCAGGGCCAACACATCGTTACCGGCGTCCAGATAGCGGTAATCGAGCCCCATCGCGCGGAAAACGTTGCGTTCACAGGTGCCGTTGCTGGCGCGCAGCTCGGCCAGATTGCGATACAGGCCACCGTGGTTTTCGGCGATGGACTGGTCGTTGTCATTGACGACGATGATCAGGTTGCTGTCGAGCTCGGCGGCATTGTTAAAGCCCTCAAACGCCAGGCCGCCCGAAAGCGAGCCGTCGCCAATAACGGTGATGACGTTGTACGCGTCACCCGCCAGGTCACGCGCGTGGGCAAGGCCGCAGCCCAGGCTCACCGACGTGGAGGTATGGCCCATGGCAAACAGGTCGTGCTCGGACTCGTCGGGATTGGCAAAGCCGGAAGCCTCGCCATAGCGTGCTGGATCGATATAAGTGTACGCGCGCCCGGTCAGCGCCTTGTGGGCGTAGGTCTGGTGCGAAACGTCAAAGACAATCTTGTCGATGGGGGAGTTAAACACGCGATGAAGCGCAACCGTAAGCTCAACGACGCCCAAGTTAGGGGCAACGTGCCCGCCGACGGCGGCGGAGCTTTCGAGGATTGCCTGACGGATCTCGCCGCAGAGCAGCGGAAGCTCGGCGCGGTCGAGAGCCTTGACGTCCTCGGGCGTTGTCGTTTGCGTAAGCAGCATCGTTGTGGGTTACTCCATGCGAATCGTGCGCCGGCGCTCCCTCGGCCGGCACAATTGCACAAGACAGTCTCGCACATTTTGGCGTTTGATATGTGACGGCGGCGCGGTAATTCGCCAACTGGTGGGGCAAAACGTTTTGTCCGATGCCATACTGATGTGTTCCATGATGTTTTTATCGATTGTGCACAGGCTGTGGCTTGTCGCCGTGAGCCACTGGAAGGAGGCCGCATGTCCAAAACCGCTCGTGCCGAGAAGATCGCGCGCGAAGTCGACCGTGCTGCCCGCCGGCTGGCCCAAGCGGGGCGTTTGGACCTGACGCGCGAGTTTATCCAGCACGGCGATGTGACGGTGTACGCGCATGTGACCTCTGTGGCACGGGCAAGCCTATCCTTTGCCGAGCACTTGGGGCGTGTTGGCATTTCGGTCGACCGCGCCTCGCTGTTGCGTGGGGCTCTGCTGCACGATTACTTTCTCTACGACTGGCATGATCCCGACCCGAGCCATCGACTGCACGGGTTTCGGCATCCGTTTTTTGCCCTGGCGCGCGCCGAGGAAGATTTTGAGTTGACGCCGCGCGAGCGGAATATCATCGTGCGCCATATGTTTCCGCTGGTACCGGTGCCGCCGACGTGTCGCGAGGCCTGGATTGTGTGTATGGCGGATAAGTGGTGCGCGCTGTGTGAGACGGTTGCCGGCCGTCTGCCGCGCAAAGGTGACGCAAACGATTTGAACAAGGGCTTGAGTGACAGCTCGAGCAAAGATTCGAGCGACAAGAGGAGAGGGTAGACGGTGGGGACCGCGATCGACATGGCATTTGACGGCGCGACACTTGCCGCCTGCCCGCTCTCGGCGCTGGTGCTCTCGTTTGCCTTCTACGGGTTTTGCGGCTGGGCATGGGAGTCGACGGTCTGCGCCATGCTCAACCACGGACGCTTTGCCAACAGCGGCTTTTTGCTGGGGTCGTGCTGCCCCATCTATGGCGCGGGCGGCATCGCCTGTTGGCTGCTGCTGCGCGGGATTCCGGATGCCTCGAGCCAGTTTGTCGCTGCGGCACTCGTGTGCAGCGTGATCGAATACAGCGTGGGCGTGCTGCTCGAAAAAACAACGGGCGCCCGCTTTTGGGACTATTCTCACTTGCCGTTTAACCTGCATGGACGCATTTGCCTGTACTGGGCCTGTGCGTTTGGCCTGGGCGCCCTGTGCATTTGTCGCTTGGTAGAGCCAGCGCTGCTGGGGCTGCTTGGCCATCTGCCGGTGTTGATCGTGCGGCTGGCGGCCTTTGCCGTTGCCGTTGCGATGATCGTGGACGCGTTGTGCTCGCTGGCGAGCTGGCGACGTCTGTCCGACCAGCTGGAGCGCGTTCGTGCCGACCTTGCCGACCGCATCAACGAATCGCTCGCCGATGCTTCGGATTCTATGCTCGAGCGTATTCCCGAATCGGCAATCGACTCGGTGGCGCAGACGCATATCCGCAGCCGTGCCGTCAACGCATGGCTGGCGGAGCTGGGCGATGCTGCGCTCGATGCCCTGCGCGAGAAAGCCTCGATGCCGACGTTTATCTCGGACGGTGCTCGCGGCCTGGCGCTTGCCGCTCGCCGCGTTGCCGATGCTGCGCCGAGCATGCCGCGTCCGTCGCTCGGCCGCCACCGCGCCGGCAGGCGCGCGAGCCGTCCGGTCCCGAGTGTGTCGCTCAGCCGTCGTGACCTGCGCTTTTTCAACGCCTTCCCGCGTCTGCGTATCAACCGCTACGAAGGTGTCATTCGAGCCACCAACCTCCGCGATCGCGCTCGCGAGCTGTTCCGCCGCTAGTCGGGGCCAGACCGGGCGCACCCTTTTCGTCCGCACGTTTCCCGCTCGTTTCGCGTCCGTTGCCGCGCCGTTTCCAAGATTGCGGCACCGTTTCCATTCGACAACGCAGCGTTTAACAACGCCGTATCTGCTCTACACCAGTTACCTCTCGGCCGCATTATGGGCGCCGACAACGTCCACGCGATCAAGGGAGAGCGAATGTACGATACGGGGTCGACAACGTTTATGCTCATCTGCACCATGCTCGTGTTTTTAATGACACCGGGCCTGGCGTTTTTCTATGGCGGCCTGTCCAGGCGCAAAAATGTCATCAACACCATGCTCATGTGCTTTGGCGCCATTGGCCTGGTCGGTGTGCTGTGGATTGTTGCCGGTTGGTCGCTGGCCTACGGCGGTGACGGCTCGAGTCCGTTTATTGGAGGCCTTGACCAGCTGCTGTGCCTGCCGGTGCTCAATCAGGTGCTGCAGGCGGTTGAGGGCACCGCGTCGGACGGCGCCGTTTACCCGGAGATCATCAACATCGCTTTCCAGATGGCGTTTGCCATGATCACGGCCGCTATCGTCACGGGTAGCCTGGCCGGCCGCGTTAAGTTTGGTGCTATGACGGCCTTCCTGGGCATTTGGCTGCTCGTGGTCTATGCGCCGCTCGCCCACATGGTCTGGGGCGGCGAGGGTTCCTTTATCGGCGACATTATCGGCGCGCTCGACTTTGCCGGCGGCGACGTGGTACACATTTCGTCCGGCCTGACGGGCCTGATCCTTTGCTTAATGCTCGGCCGCCGTCGTGGCTTTGGCATGGTGAGCTACCGTCCGCATAACGTGCCGTTTGTGGCGCTGGGCGCCGGGCTGCTTTGGTTTGGCTGGTTTGGCTTTAACGGCGGCAGCGAGTTTAAGGCCGATGCCGTGGCGGCACTCGCCATCCTCAACACCGTGACGGCCAGCGCAGCGGGCATGGTCTCGTGGCTTGCTGTCGAGCGCGTGCACACCGGTCGCCCCACGCTGGTGGGTGCCAGCACCGGTCTGGTCGCGGGCCTCGTGGTGGTCACGCCCGGTGCGGGCTTTGTCGAGCCGTGGGCAGCGCTGGTTATGGGTTTGATTGTATCGCCCGTCTGTTACTTGGCCATTAGCCATCTCAAGACCAAGTTTGGCTACGACGACGCGCTCGACGCGTTTGGCTGCCACGGCATCGGCGGCATCTTGGGTGGCGCGCTCACGGGCCTGTTCTGCGTGCCGGAGCTTTCGTGGACCGGCAAGGGCGGCTTGTTTTACACGGGCGACATGTCGCTGCTCATCTCGCAGATTTTGGGCATTGTGGTGACGGTCGCTATTGTACTGGTGCTCGATTTGGTGATTGCCGCGGTGGTCAAGATGCTGTTCCACGGCAGCCTGCGTGTGGACGAGGCCGACGAGGCGCTGGGCCTGGATGTGAGTCAACACGGCGAGAGCGCCTACCCCTCGTTCTCCGGACTCGATTAGCAGCTTCCCCAAGCACCGCACCTCGGCCTTCAATCGTCGTTTGCGTACCTTAAGTACGCGGCACTCCTCTTTCAGGCCGATCTGCGGCACTTGGGAAACCTGCTAAGACCTGTTAGTTGCACTTATCTGATCTACAAGGTTGGTCTGCGGCACCTGGAAAACCCGTGCCATGTGAAGGACAATCAATTTCTTTTATTAAAGAGAGGAATTCACTATGAAGAAGATTACGGCAATCGTTCGTGCCGAGAAGCTTGAGGTTCTTAAAGACGCGCTGTTTGCTGCCGATGTTCGCGGCATGACGATTAATCAGGTGCAGGGCTGCGGCGCGCAGCATGGCTGGAAGGAATATGTGCGCGGCAACGAACTGCTCGTCAACACGATTCCTAAGGTACAGTTCACCCTCATTTGCGCCGACGAGCATGTCGACGGCATTGTCGACATCATCTGCAACGCCGTTCGCACCGGTGCCGTTGGAGACGGCAAGATTTGGGTCGAACCGGTCGAGGAAGTTATCCGCATCCGTACCGGCGAACACGGCCCCGCCGCGGTGTAGAACCGACCGTTTGCCATCCGCAACGTTAAAATATCGCAGTGAGGCATAAGGCTTGCGTTGCGGATGGGCGGATTATGGGTCGCAATAAATATCCCGAAGAGACGGTCGCGAAGATTCTAGACGCGGCGCTGGAGCTATTCTGCGCACAGGGTTATGAGGGAACGAGCATCCAGGATATCGTTGACCGTCTCGATGGCATGACCAAGGGCGCTATCTATCATCACTTCAAGAGCAAAGAAGAGATTTTCAACGCCGCGTTTGATCGAGCGATGGCTCCGATTGTTGAACGCCGCCGCGCGACGCTCGGTGCTGGCAATATGACGGGCGCCCAAAAGCTCAAGCGACTTTATGCGCCTGAGTCTGTCGTACCACAAATTGAGCTTTGGGCGCGCATACATCCTGCGGCGGATCCGGTAAAGAGTTCGCGTCTGCTGGCGATGCAGTATCAGAGTTCGTTTGACGAGTCGGCCGATGGATATCTCTTGCCGGTAATCGAGGAAGGCGTCGCCGACGGCTCCATTGCGTGCGAATGCCCGCGCGAAGCAGCAGAGGCCGTATCGTTGCTAGCGAATCTTTGGCTGCTGCCATTGTTCCGTCCGCTCGAGCCCAAGGAGCGAATGGTCGCTCGCGCGCAATGTTTGACGCAGATGGCGGCCGCAGTGGGTCTCGATTTGGGGGAAGAAGTGCTTCAAACAACGTGCCAAATTTGGGACGTTTGGAACCGTGTCGGGTGGTAATATACATACTAACGGTATGTATATTGATGTAAGAGGGTGGCTACGGCCGCCCTTTTCGAGCCGTTAAATACATACCAATAGTATGTATAGGAGGCAAAGCTCTATGGACGGGATGAGAGACTTCGATGCCGTATCAGCATCAAAGACAGCGCTGCCTATAAGACTCGTCGGTCTTCTCGTTGCGCAGCTGTGCGTGTATTCGACGTTGTCGGCGCTGTGCTTTGCGTGCCCGCTTTACTTGCTCGACCGCAGTGGTTCGTCAACGCTATATGGTGCCGTCGCGGCTATAGCGTTTATACCGGGCGTGCTTGCGACTCCGGCTGGCGGAGTATTAGCTGATCGAGAGGGGCATCGCGGCGTTCTAGCAGCTCTCGGTATTGCTTTAATGGTTGCAGCGATGCTATTTGTTCCCATGAAGTGCTCGTTGCCCCTTGCGGCTGTTGTGGCGGTGATGCTGTGCGTCCAATACGCCGTTCAATCTATTCTGAAGCCGATACTTCAAATTGAGACGCTGCACATGGTCGGCAAGGAAAAGGTCGAGCGGGCCACCGCGTTAGTGTCGCAGACGACCATGGCGAGCAATATTCTAGGTCCCGTGGTTGGAACAGCCGTCTACGGATGCTTTGGAATCGACGTCCTTTGCGCGATCGCGGCGGTGGCGTTTGCAATGTCGACGCTGCTGTTTTGGGCCACACTCAAACAAAATGTCCCCTCTGAAATGACGGGGGATAGCTCGACTCGTATGGCATGTCAAAGCGATTTTATGTCAGCGATTCGGTGCCTGCTCCAAAACACCTCGTTGCTCGCCGTGATTTTGCTTGCGGCTGTTTTGAATCTTGCGTTGGTTGGGTTAACGATTGGTGCACCCGTTATTGTTACCAGGCATCTCGGCATGCAATCTTCCTGCATTGGGATTATTGAGGCAGCTATGGGGCTGGGCGGTCTTGCAGGCGGCGGTTTGGTCGGTATTAGGCCGAATCGTTTTTCCTTCAATGACATATGTCGATACGTTGCGATGATCTGTTTTGGAGTCGTGCCGATTACTGTCACGCTGCTGAGCGGCGCTGGCCAAATTGTGTTTGCTGCGCTTGCGGTCGGTTCGGCATGGGTCATGGTGTGGGCGAGTATTGCGTCGGTCGAAATCGTTGCATTCGTTCAGCGGGCGGCGCCGGCGGAACTCTGCGGAAAGGTGCTTTCGGTCGTATATATGGCTCTTTCCTGCGCAACGCCTATTGGCCAATTGACATACGGATTTGCATATGATCGATGGGCGCCGGCGGCTGTGTTCGCAGCTATGCTGGTGGTACTGGTGCTGACGACGGTGCTGTTTTATCGCTTGAAAAGTCGCTCACCACAAACAATGTGACGTTCGCAGTGCAGCGGTTTAACAGAAACGATTGCTGCGGCGTGGAACGCCCATACGAGAACGAGCCTCTCCTTCGTCTACAATATCGTGCAGACGAAGGAAAGGCATGCCCATGATCAAGATGTTTGCGAGCGACTTAGACGGAACGCTGCTCAACGCCCTGCACGAGGCAGATGGGACCATCCGCCATGCCATTTGCGAGCTGACCGAGGCTGGCTTGCATGTGGTTCCCGCGACCGGGCGCTCGACGCTGCCGATTGGTGAGCATGGCTTTACGGGCCTGGCGCTTGACGCCTGCTGCTCCAACGGATCCATCGTGCGCGACAGCCATGGCGAGGTGCTCAAGACCTGGACCATCGACCCACAGATCACCGAGGAGCTGCTCAAGGAGTTTCCGGATATTTGCTTCGACTGCTCCACGCCCGATGGCATGTTCTCGAGCGGCTCGTTCGAGATGCATCAGGCGGGCTTTAAAAAGGACAGTCCTATCAAGCGCATCGTGATGCGCGGCATGCGTGCGCGTGGCGGCTATCACGAGGAGCAGTATTTCGACCAGTCGATCGGCGACATCTTGCGCCACGATGTGTGCAAGATCAACTGCCGCGTGACCTCGCCCGAGCTGGAGCGCGACCTTAAGGCGTATTTGGCCGAGCGCTCGGACCGCGTGGTCAACGCACCGTTCGATCCGGTGATGTTCGAGATCACGGACGTGGCGTGCAACAAGGGCGAGAGCGTGGCCTGGCTGGCGGGCTACTACGGTATTGCCGAGGACGAGGTCGCGGTCTATGGCGATGGCGGCAACGATATCGCCATGCTCAAGCGTTTCCGTCACAGCTACGCGACCAAAAACGCTAGCGATGCAGCTAAAGCCGCCGCGAGCGCAACTATCGGCAGCTGCATGATCCACGCCGTCCCCAAACACATGCTCGCCACCATGCACAAGCAAAACTCCCGCACCATCATCGAATAATGTGACAAAGGGACAGCCCTTTTGTCACAGGGGTCTGTGTGCTTGGAATACGAACATATATTCGTATATATAACTAGGCTCTGGTAGAATCGGTATCGTTGACGGCAGTTCCATGTGCCGGGCAGCGCCCTCCATCTGATGGGAGGTGATGCCCATGACCGATTTGATTGATTTCGTGAGACTTCTGACCGCTCTGGTCTCGTTCTTCACGGCGCTTGTCGGCCTTTCCGAGGCACTCAAGCAGCGTTCGAAGCGCAACAGAAGGGGTCGCCGCCGCTAAGGCGTTGACCCCCTAATGCAAACAACGGCGCTGCCCAGCTTTCCAGAACTTGGACTGCCGTCGACACTATTCTACCCACGAATGACATTTTGAACAATCGGCAATGCCACTCCAAAAGCCGGGTACAACTGGCACAACCTAGGCGGTCGCTGGATGTGACAAAGGGACTGCCCTTCGTCACATCCAAATTATTGCCTTTACGTGTTGATGCACACGGTGTGCAATAATACTCGTACTGTGCAATAGCGCACAGGCTGAGTAACAAGGAGGACGCTTGTCCCAGCTCGAGAAATGCGATCGCCGGTCCCTTCGCTCGCAGCGTGCTCTTCGCCAGGCACTTGCCAGCGAGCTTGCCGAAAGCGGCGACCTTTCGCGCATTAATGTCGCGTCGCTCACCGAGCGCGCTGGCCTTACGCGCCGCACGTTCTATTCGCATTACCGCGATATCCCCGACTTTATCAATCAAATCGAGGACGGCTTGCTGGCCGAGATCCGTGAGCGCATTGAGCTCATCACCGCAGCTCAGCTGCCCGATCTCTATCACAACATCGATGAGCTCGAGCCGGCACCCGGTTCGGTTGAGCTGCTTCGCTATCTTGCGGCTAATCGCGACCTTATCGGGGCCTTGCTGGGCCCGAGCGGCGACCCCGCCTTTATTAAAAAGATCATCGACACCGCGCGTGAGGCTGTGGTGCCGCGTGCGCAGACGGGCATTTTGGGCCTGGCGCTGGGCACGTTCTTTGACTACTACGTCACCTACGTCGTGAGTGCCGAGGTCGGCATGATTCAGCGCTGGTTTGAGCGTGGGCTCACCGAATCGCCCGAGGCCATGGCGCGCATTATGACGGTGCTCGCTTTTGTGCGCCCTGGTGACCTATATGGCCAACCCATCGATATCAACGTGCCGGAATACGGCATGAAGCTATTGAACTTGCAGCTCGAGGACGCGGCCGACACCGCCGCAACCGTCGAGTCCAACAACTAAGAGGAGAGACAATGAGCAAACTCGTCGAGGGCATTAAGGACCGTATGGTCGCTGCCGCGCGTGAGGCTGCACCCGCCGTGGTGGATGCCGCGCAGAAGGCCGCGACCGCAGCTGCCGAGAAAGTTGCCGAGGCAGTTGCCGATGCCAAGAACGCGGCAGGGGAGACGTCCGTCGCTAGCGAGCTCGCCACCGCCGCTGAGCCCGTAGCCGCCGCCCACGCCCCCGAAGGTGCAATCTTCAACCCCGAGAACGCTCGTGGTAACCTGCACCTGGGCATTGACGTGGGCTCCACCACCGTCAAGCTTGCCGTGCTCAACGACGACAACCAGATCGTGTACGCCAAGTACCAGCGCCACCACACCGACGTCCGCGCTTGCGCCCGCGACCTGTTCGAGGGCGCTGCGACCGTGCTGCCGACGGCCCAGATGACCTGCGCCATTACCGGCTCGGGCGGTCTGCTGTTGTCCCAGTGGCTCGACCTGGAGTTTGTCCAGGAGGTCATCGCCAGCAAGCGTGCCGTCGAGACCCTCATCCCTGCCACCGATGTCGCCATCGAGCTGGGCGGCGAGGACGCCAAGATCATCTACTTCGATAACGGCATCGAGCAGCGCATGAACGGCACCTGCGCCGGCGGCACGGGCGCGTTCATCGACCAGATGGCAACCCTGCTGCACACCGACGCGAGCGGCCTCAACGAGCTCGCGGCCAACGCCACCACCATCTATCCCATCGCCAGCCGCTGCGGCGTCTTTGCCAAGACCGACGTCCAACCGCTGCTCAACGAAGGCGCCCGCCCCGAGGACGTGGCCGCCTCCATCTTCCAGGCCGTCGTGACCCAGACCATCTCGGGTCTGGCGTGCGGCCGTCCTATTCGCGGCAACGTCGCCTTCCTGGGCGGCCCGCTGCAGTATCTCTCCGAGCTGCGCCACCGCTTCTACCTCACGCTCAACCTGGACGAGGAGCACCGTATCGTGCCCCAAAACGCTCACCTGTTTGTGGCGAGCGGCGCCGCCATGGCGCACGAGTCCAACAAACTCAGCACGTTCCCGCAGCTCATCGAGGCTATCGACAGCTTGGGCGACACACAGGGTGCCGAGGTCGAGCGCCTGGATCCGCTCTTTGCCACCGACGAGGACTTTGCCGAGTTCAAAACCCGCCACGACCAGGAAGTCGTCCCCAAGGGCAAGCTCGAAGGCTACACCGGCCGCGTGTTCATCGGTATCGACGCCGGCTCCACCACCATGAAAGCCGCGCTCGTGGGCGAGGACGGTCAGCTGCTGCACACCTGGTACGGCAACAACAACGGCGACATCCTAGGCACGGCCAAGGTCATCATGGCCGATTTCTACAACCACATCCCCGCCGGCTGCACCATCGGCCACGTGACCACCACGGGCTACGGCGAGGCGCTGCTCATCGAGGCCCTCAAAGCCGATTCCGGCGAGATCGAGACCGTTGCGCACCTGCGCGGCGCCAAGGCGTTCCTGCCCGGCGTCGAGTTCATTCTGGACATTGGCGGCCAGGACATGAAGTGTCTGCGCGTCAAGGACGGCGTCATCGAGCACATCATGCTCAACGAGGCCTGCTCGTCGGGCTGCGGCAGCTTTATTGAGAGTTTCGCCGTCTCTATGAACATGGACGTGCGCGCATTTGCCGACGCTGCCATCCATGCCAAGGCCCCGGTTGATTTGGGCAGCCGCTGCACGGTCTTCATGAACTCGCGCGTCAAGCAGGCGCAAAAGGAAGGCGCCACGGTGGGCGACATCGCGGCCGGCCTGTCCTATTCCGTCATCAAGAACGCTCTGTTCAAGGTCATTAAGCTGCGTGACCCCAAGGAGATCGGCAGCCAGGTGATCGTTCAGGGCGGCACCTTTATGTCCGATGCCACGCTGCGCGCGTTTGAGCAGCTCACCGGCGTTCATGCCGTGCGTCCTGATATCGCCGGCTGCATGGGCGCCTATGGCGCTGCCCTGCTCGCCCGCGATCGCGCCGGCGCCGACGGCACTTCGACCATCCTTTCGGCCGAGGACATCGCGCACCTCACCGTGACGCAAAAGCATGTCCGCTGCGGCCGTTGCTCCAACAACTGCCAGCTCACCGTTAACGACTTTGGCGGCGGCAGACGCTTCATTACCGGCAACCGCTGCGAGAAGGGCGCCGGCCACAAAAAGCAGAAGACCGAGGCCCCCAACCTCTTCAAAAAGAAAAATGAGCTGCTCTTTAACCGCGAGGTGCTGAGTCCCGACGAGGCCCCGCGCGGCACCGTCGGCATCCCGCGCGCACTCAACATGTACGAGAACTATCCCTTCTGGCACGCGTTCTTTACGCGCCTGGGCTTTAGCGTGCAGCTGTCCGACCAGTCGAGCAAGAAGACCTACCAGGCGGGCATCGAGTCCATGCCGTCCGAGAGCGTGTGCTACCCGGCAAAGATGAGCCACGGCCATGTGATGAACCTTATCGACCGCGATGTCGACTTCATTTGGATGCCGTGCGTGCGCTGGGAGCGCAAGGAGGATTCGACCGCCGGCAACTGTTACAACTGCCCCATCGTCATGAGCTACCCCACGGCGCTGGCGCTCAACATCGACGAGATTCGCGAGCAGAACATCGAGTTCCTGTACCCGTTTGTGCCCTATCACGATAAGACCGAGCTCAAGCGCCGCTTGTACCAGGTGCTCGCCGTCGACCGCGTGGCCGATGCGCAAGCCGGTCGCGGTCGCGTGCGCGGTCCTAAAATCACGCGCTCCGAGGTCGATGCCGCCGTCAACGCTGCTTTTGAGGCCGATGCGCGCTTCCACGAGGATATCCAGACCATGGGCGAGGAGGCCCTTAAGTGGGTCGAGGACCACGGCGGCCACGGCATCGTACTCGCCGGCCGTCCCTACCACAACGACCCCGAGATCAACCATGCCCTGCCCGAGCTTATCTCGAGCTTTGGCTTTGCGGTCTTTACCGAGGATTCGCTCGCGCATCTGGTGAAGCCCGAGCGTCCGATTCGCGTCGTTGATCAGTGGATGTACCACAGCCGCCTGTACGCCGTCGCCCGTTTTGTGACGATGCGCAACGACCTGGACCTGATCCAGCTCAACTCTTTCGGCTGCGGTCTGGACGCTCTGACCACCGACCAGGTGCAGGAAATCCTTGAGGCCAGCGGTAAGATCTACACCGTGCTCAAGATCGACGAGGTGTCCAACCTGGGCGCCGCGCGCATCCGCATCCGCTCGCTCATGGCAGCGCTCAAGGACCAGGAGGCCGAGCGCCTGGCAGAGGCCACGGCTGCGGGCGAGGCCTACGAGCAGGGCGATGCTGCGCCGGTGGCTCCCTCCACGGACGCTCCCGCGTTCGCGAGCCGCAAGTACACGTTCGAGGCGCAGCGTGAGAGCGCCTCGACCGCATGGCCCAAGGTGCCCTTTACCGAGCAGATGCGTGACGAGGGCTATACCATCCTGTGCCCGCAGATGGCGCCGATCCACTTTGACCTGGTCAAAGAGGTGTTCCGCGGTGCCGGCTATAACTTGGAGCTGCTGCCCTCAACCGATCACGACGCCGTCGAGGCCGGCCTGCGCTATGTGAACAATGACATTTGCTACCCGTCGATTCTGGTGACGGGCCAGATTATGGAGGCCATCGAGAGCGGTCGATACGACCTGTCCAAGACGGCCGTGGTTATCAGCCAGACTGGCGGCGGCTGCCGTGCCACCAACTACATCGCGCTCATCCGCAAGGCCCTGCGCGAGAGCGGCCACCCCGAGATCCCGGTGATCTCGCTTTCGGCCGTGGCGCTGGGCGAGGACAACCCCGGCTTTAAGATTACGCCGGCGCTGCTCAAGCAGGCCGTGTACGCGGTGCTCTTTGGCGACGTGATGATGCAGATGCTCTACCGCTGCCGCCCGTACGAGGCCACGCCCGGTGCCGCCAACGCGCTCTACGAGGAGTACATGGCGCGCGCCCGCAAGCTGGCGCCTAAGTTCAACAGGCATAACTACACCAAGCTTGCTCGCGAGGCCATCCGCGCGTTCGACACCATGCCGCTCGTGGGCGAGGGTACCAAGCCGCGCGTGGGCGTGGTCGGCGAGATCTTGGTCAAGTTCCACCCTACGGCCAACAACCACGTGGTCGATGTCATTGAGCGCGAGGGCTGCGAGGCTGTGGTGCCGGGCCTGCTCGACTTCTTCCTGTACTCCATGAGCAACGCCGAGCTGCAGAAGGACGAGCTGGGAAGCTCTGCCACTACGCGCGCTAGCATGCAGGCGCTCATTAAGCTGGTGGACTGGATGCGCACGCCGGTGGAGGAGATGCTCGAAAAGTCCCGCCGCTTCGAGGCGCCCGAGCGCATTGGCACCATGGCGGACAAGGCTCGTACGGTGCTTTCGGTGTGCAACAACATGGGCGAAGGCTGGCTGCTCACGGCCGAGATGCTCGACCTGATCGACCACGGTGCGCCCAACATCATCTGCACGCAGCCCTTCGCGTGCCTGCCCAACCACGTAGTGGGTAAGGCTGTGATCAAGGAGCTGCGCCGTCAGCACCCCGAGAGCAACATTGTCGCGGTGGACTACGACCCCGGTGCATCCGAGGTCAACCAGCTCAACCGCATTAAGCTCATGATCAGTGTGGCCAAGGAAAACATGCGCGCCGGCAAGGGCTTTAAGCTCGAGAAGGTGGCGCCGCTCGCGATGGACGAGGTCACCGGCCAGATGCGTGCCCACGATGGCTGCGTGAGCTGCGGCTCGGTCGACGAGAGTGCCGTGGCGTCGGTCGCTGAGCGCCTGGGACGCGGCATTAAGAAGTAACTGGCCTGCTTTGGGCTAGATATGAGGCAAACGGGTGGCAGCCGTACCGGCTACCACCCGTTTTTGCTGGACATATGTTGCGTAAATCGTTTTGTCGCAGCCTTCTATGCACTCGAATTTCGGAAGTGCGGGGAAAAACGCGAACCTCCCGAGCGCACCGCCTTTTTAGACTCTCGCGACCTGCGGTTTTGTTTTAAAAAAAGCCGGTCTGGTCGGCGAAACCCGATTTTTCCCCGCACTTCCGAAAACAGCGGTTCAGCAGCGCCAAAAAATGCCCTCAAAATCGAGAGTTAATGAACAGGTGTTGCCGTTCGCCGCAAATTACCGTCCGTTTATAGAACCCACCCCCAGCGCGCGTTCTCCTTACGGTTGAATAAATACACATCTATGGAATTACGTAAGAGAGGACCGTCCCATGAGCTACAAGACCGTTTGTGTTGCCGGCGGCGGCGTGTTGGGAAGCCAGATTGCCTTTCAGGCTGCCTACTGCGGCTTCGATGTAACGATTTGGCTGCGCAGCGAGGGCAGCATCGGCCGCACCCAGCCCAAGATCGACCATGTTCGCGAGGAGTACATCGCTGCCATCGAGGGCATGGCGGACGGTACGGGCGAGTGGTGTGCCGGCATCGCCGACAGCGACCAGGCCTTCGACAAGGAAGCGGCACTCGCCGCCGTCGAGCGTGCCTACTCCACGCTCAAGCTGGAGCTCGATCTTGCCAAGGCCGTGGCTGACGCCGACCTGGTCATCGAATCTATGGCCGAGGACACCCAGGCAAAGATCGACTTCTACAAGAAGCTCGCCCCGGTCCTCCCGCAAAAGACCGTCATCGTGACCAACTCCTCCACGCTGCTGCCGAGCACCTTTGCCAAATACACCGGCCGCCCCGAGAAGTACCTGTCGCTGCACTTTGCCAACTCTATCTGGAAGAACAACATGACCGAGGTCATGGCCCAGGACCAGACCGACAAGCGCTACTTCGACGAGCTCGTCGACTTCGCCAACGACATTCGCATGTTGGCACTTCCCGTCAACAAGGAAAAGAACGGCTACCTGCTCAACTCCATGCTGGTGCCGTGGCTGCTCTCGGGCCTCGACCTGTATGTCTCGGGCGTCAGCGACCCCAAGAGCATCGACCTCGCGTGGACGCGCGGCACCGGCGCTCCCAAGGGCCCGTTCCGCGTATTCGACACGGTGGGCATCCAGACGGCCTACAACATCGTCATGCAGTATCAGAAGGTCCCGGGCCTGGTGAGCCCGTTGCTCAAAAAGATGATGATGCCCTACAACTTTAAGGCTATGGCGTCCGTCCTCAAGAAGATGCTCGACGAAGGCAAGCTGGGCGAAAGCTCGGGCGAGGGCTTCTTCAAATACTGAAAAATGATCCGTCGGGGACGGAGGTAAACGGATCATTTTCGGCCGCCAACAGTGAGAAGATGGACCCAGAAATAGAAAGGAGTGGCAATGGGCCGGCTCGGGCTTTGAGGACAAGTTACTGCAGGCCCAGGGCGATTTTTCGCTCAATGCGGGCCAGCACAGCGTGACGTATCTGCCAAACGACGAGACGATTGCGACTGGTCGCTACCAGGTGCTGCTGTACGACAACAATTTTGGTGCGGCCGAAAGCTATCCCAAGTTCGACTGGGGCCAGCTGGGCTCCGCGGTGGTGACCGACTACAACAAGGGCACGCATTCGTTTGGGCGCATCTTTACAGTGGACGAGACGGCGCGCACCTACGAGCTCGAAGACCAGATCGCCGTGCCGTTTTCGGGCTATGTGAGCAGTGCACAGCGCGTTGGCGATTCGAATAGTATGCTCGTGGCTTCGGGCCAGGCCAAGACCTTCACCGAGTACGATCGGTACGGTCTGGCCATCACCACCTACGAGATGGAAGCCGAAAAGTACATCTACCGCGTGTACAAGTACGAGCTGTAGGGCCGCGCTTAGGTTTGACCAATGGAGTATGAAAACACGCCGTTCGCCGATGCCCCCTCCGCGGGTGGCGGCCATATGGTTTGATGTCAGAAGCATATAGTTGTCGCCAACCTGCTGGCGACGTTCCCCCTGATATCGGAGGTTCCAGGTATGTTTCGTGCTCCGTTAAACAACTGTCGGTTGGGCTAACATGGGTCGCCGTGCTATTTCGATAGCCCTTGCAGTGGTCTGCCTGGCTGTGCTCCTGGGCGCTACAGGGCTGTTTGCTATAAGCCGGGAAACGTCCTATATGCAGGAATGCGCTTCCGAAGGGTTTGCCATTGACGGTTACTATCGGGACGACAAGACGAGTCTGGAAACCCTGGCCTTTCTTGAAGAGGATAACCATCGGTGGCAACTGGTCGACAAAGACGGCAGCTGCGTTGACGGGCAGTTTAAGCGTACGGATGACCCCAACATCCTGATATTAAAGAAGGAAAACGGCGAAGAATTCGGCACGGTTCACGTTGCGTATATATCGCGCCGACGCAATCAGGGACAGATTTACCTAATTAGAAATACTGAGGTGACCCGATTTTATCTTGTGAGCACCGATCCGGCGTTTACGGTGGAGTCTGGCGATGTCGATGCGGACGTCTGATTCACGGCAATAAAACAGCGAACGGGGCGCGGGTATGAACTGCACCCCGCTATTTGCTCGTGTCCGTATTGCGTCTGCGCCTCGTCATAACTTGCGTCCGTGCGAGCATTCGTCCCGCGCCGGCATCACTTGACATCGAACTCCACGCGATCGAGCTCGGGCACATTGAGGTCGATGAGCTTGCGGGCGACGTGGCGGTCGCGTGCCCCGAGCGCCTCGCTTGTCGTCACATGGGCGACAACCTCGCGCTCGACGATGCCCTCCTCGTCGCCTTCGGTGGCCGAGGTCTCGACGGCGACGGTGTAGTCCTTAAAGCCTGGCAGCACCGCCGCAAGCTCGCGCGTGGTTTCGGTGACGCCGTAGCCGTCCTGCACGCCGGCCTGCGCCGAGCCAATGGAACCCGCCGTCATAACGATGCAGGGGATGGCAAAGATTACCGTGCCCACGATGATGCGGCGGCGCACCTTGCGCGATAGCTCGTCGACCTCGGCATTTTCCTCGGCAGTCACAATACCGTCGCCGTTGAGGTCGCGCTTGAGCGGCACGCGCAAAAGAAGCAGAACGGCTTCGGCCGCGAGTGCGATAAAGACCACGTTGATGCCAAACTCGTAAAGCGCCGAGAGAAACAGTGACCCGCTTGCGATGGCGATGCCATAGCCCGCCGCGCACAGGGGCGGCATGAGCGCGGTCGCCACAGCCACCCCGGCGATGAGCGTGGCGGGTTCCTGGTCGCGCGAGTTGCCCAGGCCACCCGCAAAGCCGCCCGCGAGCGCGACGGCAAGGCCCCACACAGTCGGTGTCGAATTGTCGATGATGGCGGCCGTGGTGGTGCCAAGGGGCGAGAGCTTAAAGTACAACGTGGACGTGACCAGGCAAAAGACCATCTGCAGCGCGAGGCCGGCGACGGCCTCAAGGGTGATCTCGCGGTCGAGCGTGGCGATGCCGTATGCCATGGCAAGGACCGAGCCCATGAGCGGGCAGATGAGCATGGCGCCTACAATGGCGATATCCGAGTCGATATCGAGGCCGATGCTCGCGATCAACATGGCAATGATCAAGATGCATAAGTGTGAGCCAGTCAGGCGCGCCCCGTTTACAAAGCGCTTGCGAATCACGTGATAGGGCGCGCGTCCCTCGCGAATGTTGAATGCCCGCTTTAGAAAGCGGCTTGCGTTCTCCATGGCCTCGCTGTGGGCGGGGCGGATGCCATGGCGCCGATGATGGCGCTCGCGCAGTCGCTTGAGCTGTTGTTTATCGAGTTCCATGTCCACCTCGTATTGCCGTAGGAACGCGGGTGCGTTCGCAGCATGTACTCTACACCGTGACGGGCGGGGCGGTCATCTTGACATGGAACTTAGGCGAGCAGGCAAAGGAAGACACGCCACATACAAGTACTGCCGAGGGTTTCGGCAGATACAAAAAGCGCGGGGCCGGATGGTCTCCGACCCCGCGCTCTGCACGGGTGCGTTGTTGTTTGGTTTAGCCCAGCAGGCTCAGGCCAACAGAGACAAACGCCAGGATAACGCCGACGATGGACTCGCCGCCGAGCAGGCCGCTGGCGACAACCAGGCCCTGCTCTTGGAAGGCGGCGTCCTTGGCAGCCCTCTCCTCGTCAGAAAGACCAGCGGTGGCGTCGCGGTGGGCGGACCACTTGTCGTAGGCGAGCTTGACGCAGGAGCCCAGGAATGCCGTGAGTGACATGTAGAACGGCAGGTACACGCCCAGGCCGATCATCATGGCCGGAATGCCGAGCCAGTACATGACGATACCGGCGATAAAGCCGCCAACGAACCACGGCACGCTCGGGATGCCCGAGACCATGGTGGCGACGACGCTTGCCTGCGCGGCAACAAAGCTCTTGTCGGGACCAAAGGCGTCCGGGCCATAGGCGGTGACGAGCGCGACCATGACGGCTGCGGCGACCAGGGCGCCCACGATGCCGCCGATGGCCTGGCCGATCCACTGCGCACGCGGGTTGGTGCCCAGCACGGCGCCGGCCTTAAAGTCGTTCATGACGTCGCCCGCAAGGCCGCACGCCACGGCTACGATGCCGGCGATAAAGAACAGCTTGACCTGAGCGATCTGTGCAAAGGCAGCCACGATGAGCATAACGATGAGGCCAAAGATCTCCATGGGGTCGATGCCCGTCTGGCCGCAGCTCTGTGCGCTCATGATGGTGGTGACAAAGGTGAACAGCGTGACGATGACAGCCGGGACGGGACCAAGGTCGAGCGCGATGGCGACGATCACGGCGATGGCGGCAGCGCCCAGGCCGATGATGCCGGCGTCGAGTTTAAGGGAGCCCGAGATGAGCGACTGCTCGTCGGTGTCGGTGGAGCTATCGGCGGCAAGACCGCGGACGATACCGGCGACCTGCGGCAGGATGTCCTTGAGGACGACGGCGACGCCAAAGCCCATCATGAGACCCATACCCAGGGACTTGACGATGCCCTGCGCAGTCACAACGTCGAACAGGCCGGCAGCGGTGCCGCCGACGATGATGCCAAAGTTGCCCAGCAGCGCGCCGGCAAACCAGAAGGCGACCGGGGCGAAGCCCACGAGGAAGCCGACGGAGAGCAGCATGGGCGAGTTGTAGATGCCAAAGGTCACGCCGGGGATGTTGAGCGTGCACAGCATGCTGGGCACCACGCCCAGGGCGTCGCGCAGCACGCTATAGATGCCGGCGATGGCCATGGAACCAAAGAGCTGCTTGCCGGTTTTGCCGCCAGCCTCGGTCGCGCGCAAGGTCTGAGCTGCGGCGTTGCCGGTGGGGAACTCAAGCGCGGCGTCCACGATAAAGTGACGGTGGATGAGCGCGGTGGCCAGCAGGCCCAGGATGGTGCCGGCGAGTGCCACGATAAACATGTCGAGCCAGCTGATCTGGTCGGCATAGCCCAGCATCCAGGCACCCGGGATGGTAAACGCTAGGCCGCCGGCGACCATGGCGCCCGCGGACATGATGGTGTGGGTGACGTTGGCCTCGTTGAGGCTGGCATTGCCCATGAGCTTAAGGAAGAACAGCGAGATGACGGCAGCGAAGACGATCGGCCAGGGGAGAGCGCCCATCTTGAGGGCGGTGTAGGCCGAGCTTGCCGTGATGATCATGCAGCCAAGGACGCCGATGACGACGCCGCGCAGCGTGAGTTGCCCGCGCATCGAAGCGCGGTTCGAGGGATTGCTCATATAAAACTCCTTTGCGTATATCCGCTTCCCCCGGGAGCGCCGCTACGGATACGGCGCGGGAAGTCGGGTTACCAAGGGCCGCCGCGTGAGCTCGCGCGCGACCGCGCACCAGTATAGCCGTAAGCTAGTCATTTTGGGATGACTGGTTTAGGTAGGCGATATACTGCTGGGCAGACGAAAGGAGCGCCGACGATGCTTAATGGGTGCGCATATATATTGACGGTCGACGTGGGCAACACGTTCATTCGCTTTGGCCTGTTTGCAGAGGATTCGGCCGCGGCGCAGGAATGTCCGCTTGCGACGTGCGAGATCACCACGCCGTCGAGCATCACGGCAGACGAGGCGCGCATGCGTCTCGTGCAGGTCATGGCCGCACTGGCGGCCGATGCGGGCATGTCGGGTGCGCTTGTGCCCGCGGCTGCTGTGCTGGGCTGCGTGGTCCCGGC
>URTZ01000008.1 GCA_900550825.1 uncultured Collinsella sp.
GACTGGTACCGCAGCGTGCTCGACGACGACGGCGTGGTGCGCAACAGCGTTGCGCGCATTGAAGACGGTGTGCTGCACATAGAGCAGGGCCCACTTGTGGGGCAAGAGGCCCACGTAAAAAAGATCGACCGTCACAAGCGCTGGTGCCTGGTGGACGTGGGCGAAGGCGACTCCGCATTTAGGGAGCTGCTGCCGCTGGACGTTCCCAACAAAACGTAAGGGAGATGTTGCACCAGTAAATCGTTCGCATTTATTGAATTTATCGATTGGGGGGGGTCCTGGAGGACAGGGCCGTACGTTGGATTTTGGCTGCTAAAGAAGTAACAGAGAGCTGTGCGCCTGCGGGGGCGGCGCTTATCGCTCAGGCCATGGACCGTCGCGAGGGCGCCGGTCGCTTCAAGGCCATGCAATCCATCATGGACTGGGACCGCTCGCGCCTGGCGTACAGGGCCGTGAAGCGCGCGTTCGACATCGTGTTCAGCGGTGCCGTGCTCGTAGTCATCGCGATTCCCAGCCTGGTGCTGGCCGCCGCCATCCGCCTGGAGAGCGAGGGCAGTCCCTTCTACAGCCAGATCCGCGTGGGCCAGACCCACCGCGACGGCAGCCTGTCCACCTTCCGCATGTGGAAGTTCCGATCCATGTACAAAGACGCCGACGAGCGCCTCGCCGAGCTCAAGGAGCGCAACGAGATCGCCGGCGCCATGTTCAAGATGAAGGACGACCCGCGAGTCACGAAGATCGGCAGGTTCATCCGCAAGCACTCCATCGACGAGTTCCCGCAGTTCCTGAACGTGTTCCTGGGCCAGATGTCCGTCGTCGGGCCCAGGCCGCCGCTGCCGAATGAGGTTGCGGAGTATACGGAGTACGACCTGCAGCGACTGGCCGTGAAGCCCGGGATCACCGGCTGGTGGCAGGTGACGGACCGCAACGACACCGACTTCGACGGCATGGTCCGCCGCGACCTGGAGTACATCGCCAAGCGCGGCATGGTCACCGATTTAAAGATTGTTCTCCTCACGGTCGTTGAGGTCTTTACCGGTGGCGGTGCTTGCTAGATGACTGAACCGATTAGGGTAGCCCAGGTTGTTGGCAAGATGGTTGGCGGCGGCGTCGAGGCCGTTGTCATGAACTATTATCGCCATATTGACCGAAGTAAAGTCCAGTTCGATTTTCTTGTCGATTCAGATTCGACGCTCGTGCCACGTGAAGAGATCGAATCGCTTGGTGGTCGAATCTTTGAGATTCCGCCCTACCAGCATGCGATTGAATATCAGCGAGAGCTTCAAAGCCTCTTTACGCAAGAGGGCTGGAAGATAGTGCACAGCCATATCAACGCACTTTCCGTCTTTCCGCTTCGCGCCGCGAAGAAGGCAGGGGTACCCGTGCGTATCGCTCACAGCCACTCGACGAGCGGCAAAGGCGAGTTTGCAAAAAATGCCCTTAAAGGCTTTTTGAAACTGTTTTCGACAAGGTATCCAACTGATTTGGCGGCCTGTACTGAGTATGCTGGTAAATGGCTGTTCGGCTCATCCCATTTTACCGTCTTTAATAATGCTATCGATTTGAGCAGTTTTTCTTTCAATCGATCAATTAGGGATGAGCAACGTGCTGGGCTTGGAGCGCAGGACGATACGCTGGTATTGGGGAATATCGGTAGGTTCATCCCCCAGAAGAATCAGCTGTTTTTGCTTGATGTTTTCAAGGCGGTTTATGCTCAGAATCCTGATTCCATCCTTGTTATCTGCGGCGATGGAAAGTTGAGACCGCAGGCGGAGGAAAAGGCGCACTCGCTGGGAATTGCGTCAGCGGTGCGTTTTCTCGGTCAGATTTCCAATGTGCAGGACGTCTATCAGGCGCTTGATTTATTCGTTCTCCCTAGTCTGTACGAGGGCCTCGGAATGGTCGCGATTGAGGCCCAGGTCTCCGGTCTCCCGTGCATCTGCTCTGAGAGGGTCCCCAACGAGGTCGCGCTATCCGGTCGGTGCAGCTTCGTTCCGTTGAGTGCGGGCATTGAGGGCTGGTCCAATGCGATCCTTACCACACGCACAGATGTCGTTAATCGTTCCGATCCCCAAGCATCTCTGGGGCTTGAATCTTATGACATCTTTAGGGCAGCGCCCAAGCTCGAAGAGTACTACCTGAAGTTATTTGAAACGGTGAATTAATGAAAATTTGTATTTTAACGTGGCTCCATAATCAAAATTTCGGTACGTTGCTTCAGGCTTATGCCCTACAGCAGTTTTTGAAGGCAGAAGGGCATGACGTTGTCGACGCCGACTATCTTCCCTGCGTTAAAGAAAAGCTACTGAACTGGGCGATCAACCGGAACTCCTTCGATTTATTTGCTGGCAAAGCACGCGAGCTATTCAATCGCAAGAAGGAACATGATGACTTCGGATCCTCGACGGCTGACGTATTCAATCGCTTTTTGAGCCAGAACATCGAGACCACTGATCGGATTGTCGATACAGACGGACTGGTCGATTTACGGGGAAAATACGATGCATACGTCTGCGGATCTGATCAAATCTGGTCCCCTTATCTTTTGAATAGGAATTTCTATCTCTCCTTTCTAAGCGACAGCGATAAGAGAATCGCGTATGCACCCAGCTTCGGTGTCACGAGCACCACGCAGAGGAAGAAAAAGATCATTACCGATCTGATTAAAACGTTCAGCTCTGTGTCTGTTCGTGAAGATGCGGGCGCGGATTTTGTCGAATCCCTCGGTCTCGAGCGCCCTTCACAGGTTGTGGACCCTGTCCTGCTCCTGTCGAAAGAGGACTGGGCCCCGCTCATCAACGGTAAATGTCCTGAGCCCGGGAAAATCGTCTGCTATTTCCTTGGGAATAGGCCGTTTTACAGGAAAGCTGTCGATTCGATTTCAAAAGAGCTCGGCTGCGAGGTCGTGACGCTTGTCGGTTCAGGTAAAAATGCTGTCGACGAGCAGCTCAATCCGCGTTACGGGCTTGGTCCCGATGAATGGCTCGCTTATCTGGCGAGCGCGCGGTTCGTGTTAACCGATTCGCTGCACGGTACGCTGTTTTCTCAAATTTTCCGCAAAGACTATTACTGCTTCAAGAGATTTGAGGAGACCGACAAGCGCTCTCAAAACTCTCGAGTCGAGAGCCTCTCGAGGCTTTCGAATACCGAGGATCGTCTGCTAGATGGCTATGACAGTCACATGAACGCTACGGAAATCGAGGGCTATGAGAAGCGACTGTCCGACGTGGAGTCGCTCATCACGTTTTCGAAAAAATGGCTCTTGGATGCTCTTGAGCAATAGGGGGAAAGTTAGCTTGAGCAAGAACATCGACACAGTTTCTCACCGGGCCTGCTTTGGTTGCGGAGCTTGCGCGGCCAAATGCCCTTTTTCCGCTATTACTATGCGTACCTCGCCCGACGGTTTCGAATATCCCGTGGTGGACGCAGCGAGATGCACCTCCTGCGGTCTTTGCCTGCGTACCTGTCCGGCGGAAAACCAAGTCGACGTGGACTCGGAGGCCATTCGCGCCGCTGTCTTGCAGAGCGATGACCCGGACGAGCTCGCGCAAAGTTCGTCCGGCGGCGTCTTCTCCCTTCTTGCGAAACGTATACTATCGGACGGCGGGCGCGTTTACGGCGCCGCCTGGGATGGCGTCGATCACGTCAGGCATATCGGTATATCCGAGCTTGCCGAAATCGCGCTCCTGCAAAAGTCCAAATATGTCCAGAGCGATGCTAGCGAATCGTATCCCGAAGTGCTCAGCGATCTCAAATCCGGCAAGCGAGTCCTCTTCAGCGGTACTCCTTGTCAGGTTTCCGCGCTGCGTCTCTATTTGGGTAAACCGATGGATGGGCTGACAACCGTCAGCGTTGTTTGCCACGGTGTACCAAGCTCTTCCATGTTTCGTTCCTATGTTGGCTGGCTCGAGCTTCGGGAGAAGTCCGATGTCACCGCACTGACTTTTAGAGATAAATCGAAATTCGGATGGGGCCATAACATAAAAATCGAGTTATCCGACGGCAGGATTATAAAGAGGCCCGCTGCATTCGATCCCTTTTATGGTTCCTACATCAAAGGCCTGATCAGCAGATCGTCTTGCTACGGCTGTCCTTTCAGAGGGTGCGACAGTCCTGCCGACATCATCCTCGGTGATTCCTGGCGTTCTGAGTCT
This sequence comes from uncultured Collinsella sp., assembly GCA_900550825.1. Lineage (GTDB taxonomy): Bacteria > Actinomycetota > Coriobacteriia > Coriobacteriales > Coriobacteriaceae > Collinsella. The sequence continues at coordinate 4,155 of URTZ01000008.1, forward strand.
GTCCAAGACTGCGGACATCCCGAGAAGGGTGTTTCGGCCGTTATCGTGAAGACCGAGCGCGGGGCAAAATTGATCGATGAAATAGGCGATTACGTCGCCTACTCTAACAACGGCCTTGCTCCGGATGATGTGCTGCTGCATGAAGATCCTAATAAGCGCTCTGATCTTGTGGAGAGGCGCGATGCCGTTATCGAGCAGTTCGAGGCTACAGGATTACAAGTCTTTGATTCCGTCCTGGCGCCGAATGCGACTCTTTTCGACCGTCTGAAAATGCTGCTCCCCCCGTCGATGCGCCTGCGTGTAAAGCGGTTTGTCCGATCTATTAAACCTAGGACCGTGCATGAGTAACTTCACCACAGTGATAACGATTTGCGACCGTCCCCATATCGGGGGCGGAGCTTCAAAAATCGCAATCGAAACAGCAGCTGCTCTGGCGAGGATAGGTGTCAACAGCTATTTCTTTTCAGCGTTGGGTGACCCCGATCCCTCCTTAATCGAATCGGGCGTTGTTTGTGTCAATTGCGGGCAGAACGACGTCCTGAACGGGGGCGTCTCCGGCGCTGCTCAGGGTATCTGGAACAGGCGCTCGGAAACGGCGCTGGATGATCTACTGAAGCAGCTCGATCCGAAGACGACGGTCGTCCACGTTCACTCTTGGACGCACTCCCTTTCTCCCTCGATATTCACGGCCATAGGGCGACGGGGGTTCAAGTGCCTGATCACAGCCCATGAGTACTTCCTCGTTTGTTCCAACGGTGGACTCTACGATTATGTTAATCATTGCAACTGCGGAATTGCCCCCGGTTCTCCGAAGTGCCTGCTGCACAACTGTGACAAGCGCTCATATATCCAAAAACTGTATCGATCCGTTCGCTTTTCCGTGCAGGGATATGTTTTGAGAGCGCTGCGCCCGGCTGTCGCCTTCGTTTCAGATTCCAGTCGTCGGTTGATTGAGCCCTATCTAACATGGGATGCCGAGCGATTCGACTGTTTAAATTACGTCGATGCGGACAAATTCCAGCATGGGTTTGATGCAGATTGCGAGGCTTACCTATTCGTTGGTCGCCTGAGCCCTGAAAAGGGCTGCGATTTATTTTGCGAAGCCGCCAGTAGGGCCGGTGTGGACGCTATCGTCATCGGTGACGGTATCGAATTGAAGAGGCTGTCGGACAGTTATCCGGATATCAAATTCATGGGCGCGCTGCCCCATGACAAGGTGCTTTCCGTCATGACGCGGTCACGTGCAATCGTTATGCCCTCGGTTTGTCGAGAGACGTTCGGGCTTGTCGCCTATGAGGCCATGATCGCTGCCGGTCTGCCGTGCATCGTCTCTGATGTCGGCGACGCTGCCTCCTTTGTGAGGTCGAAAGGTCTCGGCGAGGTCTTCAGCGCGGGCAATGCCGAGTCGCTATCCGCCGCAATGGTCAATATGCTCGATCCCGATGTTTACTCGCGTTACAGGGGGGCGGTTGAGAAGGCGGACTTCAGCTGCCTCGAAAAGACCGCGTATGTAGAACGTCTTATCGGTATTTACGATCAGCTAATGGCTAAGCTTTAATTGGATGAAGGTTTTTAATGGTTACGGTTGTGATGTCAGTTTACAACGGCACGCGATATCTTACTGAGCAGCTAGATAGCTTAAGACTTCAGACAGTGTCTCCGGACCGAGTGCTGATTGCGGATGATTGCTCGACAGACGGGTCGTTCGATCTCATTGTCAAATATATCGAGGAACACGGACTCGGTAATTGGACCATCAACAAGAATCGCTCTAATTTCGGCTGGCGCAAGAGCTTTAAGCGGCTTCTCGACCTTGCATCTATAGACGATGGAATCGTCTTCCCGTGCGACCAGGATGATATCTGGGAACCCGATAAAATCGCTGTGATGTCCTCAATCCTCGAGAAGGACCCCTCTATCGACGTTCTCAGCTGCGCCGTCGAGCCGTTTTATGAGAGCGGCGGTAAAAAAGTAACAGTCTATGGTGCTGTCGATGATTCCAAACCTCTGGACGATTTGGAGGCCCCGGTTTTCGATAGCAAGTTTATGTCGGTACGGCGCCCTGGATGTTCGTATGCCGTAAAATCGAGTTTTATAAGGGAAATCATGCCATATTGGCAGGATGATTTTGCTCATGACGGTATGTTATGGCGCTTCTCATTACTGAAGGGGACCCTCAGACTTCTAAATCAGCCCTTGATTCGGTTCCGTAGGCATGACTCTAATGCAACTGAGATGCGACATATTGACAGGAAATCTCGTGTTGCTGAGATAGGGATGTGCTTGAGATTTTCTAAGGTTTTAGAAGAATACTGCAGTAGTAATCCTGGCGATTATCGTATCTCTTCTGCGCATATAGAGCATTACGGTTCTGTTTTAAATGCCCGTTTGCACTTGCTCGTAGGTGGCCTAAAAATAAGTGATTTAGGCACCATTCTAAAATACCGTAAGTATGAACTGTCAAATCGTTCCCTGCTTGGTGACTTTAAGGCCTTAATCAGTTCCTGTGACAGTAAGTAGGTGTTTAGAATGCTTGAGCTATTTACTAATGAATTCACTATTTTGATTTTCGCCGCAATCTTAAGTGTCATTTCTCCCGTTAAAGGACTATTTTTTTCTGTTCTAGGATTGCTCGTTTTCAAAGAAGTTCTTTCTGGGCGTCTCTACAAAGTGTTTTTAAATAACGCCATTCCCATTGTCGTTATGGGCGCGATAGTTTTCTTTTCTGCTATTGCGTTTACGTCCCGAAGCATTAACGAATCCCTCCTTACGGTCTGCTCGTATTTCTTTTGCATTCTTCTTGGTTATATTTACGGTAAAGCAAAGAATGATGACTGGGTTGAGTCTGCATTGCTTATGCTTCGCAACGTTATGGTGTTCGCCTGCCTATTTAGCTTTGTCCTTGAAATTGTTTTAGGTCAACGACTAGTTACAAATGGTTCCTTTTCTTTTCTGCAAACTGTAACGATTGATAATCCATCCTTGTATCGACTGCGTAGTTTTTTCGGTCATGCAATCGTATTTGGCCAAATGATAGTTATTGCTGTGGTAATTAACTATAAATTGGAGACGGGCAGGATGAAACGTCTCTTATGCTCTGTAGTTCTTTTGGTCGCTCTGCTTCTGACAAAGAGTCGTAGCGCGTGGATTATTCTCATTGCTTTAGCATCGGTGTACCTGGTCTTTCGCCTAAAGAACCCCGAGTATTCTAAATGGAATTTAATTGCCCTTTTAATTCCAGCTGTATTGCTACTCGTTTTTATTCTCTACAAGTTTGGACTGTTTAACTTTGTGGCTTCTCGATTTGGTGAGCTTGAAACTGATGTTTCATATAGCCAGCGTTCCGGAGCCATTGCCTATATTATTCATAGCTTTTTAAGCAGGCCGCTGTTTTGGCTTACTGGAAATGGTTTTGGCAGTAGTCGCGTGACTATGCTGGGCACGACGGTTGAAATTAGCGGTTTTTCAACGGTGGATAATGGTTTCCTTGCAATGCTGTATGAATATGGTTTTCTTGGAATTTGTAGCTTTGTATTCTTGATAATTTCCGCTGGCATCGGTTCGTTCAGGTCGGGTTGCGAACTCGATCAAGTACTATTTACCGTCTCCTGTATATGCTGTGCGGAGCTCATATTTTATTGTGAGCTTGGTTGGTGGGTGCCAACGGTTATCTTGTTTGCTTCCTGTGGACTCGTTCTGGGTAGAACGAGTGCTCGGTATTCAGATTTGTGCGAGTCAGGCCCATCCTTGATTTCTGAATAAATCAAGGATGTTAGTTTAAACAAACGAGGTTGAATGAATTATTCGTCTATTGCACGCAACACTATGGTTGCGTTTGCTGCACAGTTTATTTCTCTATCGGTCAGTGTTGTCATGTCGCTGCTCGTGCCGAAAATCGTTGGTGTTGCTGATTATGGATACTGGCAGCTGTTCATGTTTTATACGACCTATTCCGGCTTTTTTCACCTTGGCCTGAATGATGGTGTCTACTTGATTAACGGGGGTCTCTCTCGTGATGAAATCGATAAGAGCTCAATAAAATCCCAGTATATCTTCGGTGCTTGTTTCCAGGCAGTGATTTGCCTCGGCATCACTTTTGTTTCGCTGCCTCTTGTCGATGACGCAAATCGAGTATTTGTTATCGCGTCTTTTGCGCTTTACACCGTCGTCTATAACCTGACAAGTTATTTGGGCTTTGTCTTTCAGGCTATGAACGAAACTAAGCTATTTTCGTTTTCTACAATGCTAGACAGGCTGGTGTTTCTGGCTCCGCTCCTTGTTTTAATTGGATTTAAGGTTTCGGACTACCATCCCTATGTCTACGCGTATCTCGTTTCGAAGATTATTGCGCTCATATATTGCTCTTGGATGGGCAGGGATATCCTATGTGCTAAATCAGTGTCTTTCGGCAACTCGCTTAAGGACGGTATCCGCAGTATCATCGTCGGCGTAAAGCTGATGATTGCGAACATCGCCGACACACTGATCCTCGGGGTATCTAGGTTTCTTATCGATCATTTTTGGGGTATCGTCGCCTTTGCAAAAATTTCGTTCTCCCTCTCTCTTGTCAATTTCTTTATCACTTTTGTCTCGCAGGCGAGCATGGTCTTATTTCCTGCTCTTAGGACAGGTTCTGATGAGGAGAGAGTTCGTTTTTACATTGGCATAAGAAATGCCATCGAACTCATTTTTCCTGCAATCTTTTTGTTCTATTTCCCTATGGTTTGGTTTTTGGGGGCGTGGCTTCCTCAATATGCCGAGAGCCTTAGATATTTTGCGCTCTTACTTCCGATATGCGTCTTCAATACGAAGATGAGCCTTTGCTGTACTACCTATTTCAAGGTACTTCGTAAAGAACAGCTGCTCCTGAAGTTGAATATCGTCACTGTTATTTGTAGCGCTGTTTTTTCGATATTCGGTGTTCTTGTCCTTAACTCACTCGACGCCGTCCTGTGTGGCGCCGTTATCTGCATTATTGGCAGGTCGTTGTGGTCCGAGCTCTATCTGAACGAACAGCTTAGCGCCCCTGGTTCAACTAGGCCGTTTCAGGAGATCCTGCTTACAGCCGCTTTTGTCTTGTTCACTGAGCTTTTATCCGGTGGAACTGCGGCGATTCTATATGCATTAGTCTACGTTGGCTATCTCTTGCTTAATCATTCTGCGCTGAAAAGCGTTGCTTCATGTTTGACCAAACTGAAGAAGCAGCGATAGCTACATCAAAATGGATTGGATTTTAATATGAAAGGCATCATCCTCGCCGGCGGGTCCGGCACGCGCCTGTACCCGCTCACGCTCGTGACCTCCAAGCAGCTGCTGCCGGTCTACGACAAGCCCATGATCTACTACCCGCTGTCCACCCTCATGCTGGCGGGCATCCGGGACATCCTGGTCATCTCCACGCCGACGGACCTTCCCAACTTCGAGCGCCTGCTCGGGGACGGCTCGCGCTACGGCGTGAACCTCTCCTACGCCGAGCAGCCGAGCCCGGACGGCCTGGCGCAGGCCTTCACCATCGGCGAGGACTTCATCGACGGCGAGCCGTGCGCCCTGGTGCTGGGCGACAACATCTTCTACGGCAACGGCCTGTCGCGCCACCTGACGCGCGCCGTCCAGAACGCCGTGTCGGGCCGCGCCACGGTCTTCGGCTACCACGTGGACGACCCCGAGCGCTTCGGCGTCGTGGAGTTCGACGGCGAGGGGAGGGCCGTCTCCATCGAGGAGAAGCCCGAGCGCCCCAAGAGCTCCTACGCCGTCACCGGCCTGTACTTCTACCCGGGCGACGTGGCCGCCAAGGCGCATAGGGTGGAGCCCTCGGCCCGAGGCGAGCTGGAGATCACCACGCTCAACCAGATGTACCTGGAGGAGGGGACGCTGTCCGTGGTCACCCTCGGCCGCGGCTACGCGTGGCTGGACACCGGCACCATGGAGAGCCTGCACGAGGCCGCGGAGTTCGTCCGCGCCGTGGAGCACTCCCAGGACCTGCCCGTGTCCGTCCCCGAGGAGATCGCCTGGGAGAACGGCTGGATCACGACCGCCGAGCTGGAGGAGGCCGCGAAGGCCTACGGCAAGTCGGTCTACGGCCGGCACCTGAAGAAGGTCGCCGCCGGCGAGATCGTCAACAGCCCGCGCGAGTACTAGCGCCAGCTTGTTTTCTTTTAGGGGTCACCGTTTATCTGGTGGCCCCTTTCGTTATGATTACGTTGACCATAAAGATAATATGATTGGGAGTGGATGTGTTAAGCGTCTACTTTGGCGATATGCCAGAAGCGATTTACAACACAGCGACATATTTCAAAAACTCTTACCGGTCTTCTTGGATTACGGATCCCTATGCAGTCTCGATAATTAAAGATGTTGATCGATCGGATGTTGTCTCCGAAAACGTCATCGAAAGCCCTGTGCTTGGATCCATCTCCCCACTCCAGCTTTCTGGTGGCGTGAAAACGCTGCTGCTTATGAGATTTGATCGTAAGCATATTTTTAACGCCTCTACCTGTGGTGACAACTGTGCCAAGTGGATTCTTGACATGGCGAAAGACCGCAAGCTCGTTGTGAATCTCTATCATGTGATGGACTTTGGTCGCGAGTATTTTAAAATTAAAGTCGTGAATAGCGGCCGAATCGTTCACAACATGGCCGAATTGATTCACGAGTCGATTCCGTATCTGTAGGTACTGCTTATGAACGGTTCGCATCTCGTTAAGATTTCCCGCCGCAGGGGAACTAAGTACACATTTACCATCAAGCGGAACATCACTATTGTGCGTGGCGATAGTGGCACGGGTAAGACGACACTGTTTGACATGGTCGCAGACTACATGCGAACGGGCGAGCAGTCGGGCGTTTCCTTGCAATGCGATTGTCCCTGTGTCGCCCTGACCGATTATGATTGGCGAAACCAGCTTTCGTCCGTTCATGACTCGATTGTATTTGTCGATGAGGGCTTAAAAGAGATCCATTCTGATGAGTTTGCCCATCATGTGCTGTATTCCTCGAATTATTTCGTGCTGATCTCAAGGGCTGATTTCCCCAATCTTCCGTATAGCGTGGATGAGATTTACAAGATTAAGACGAGCGGAAAATACCATTCCTTCGTCCCTGTTTATCAAGATCGCGGAAATCATCGTTATGCTATTTCCCGATCGGCGCCAAAACAGGACTTTTCTATCCTTCTATGCGAGGACAGTAAGTCTGGTTTCCAGTTCTTTGAACGGCATTTCGCTGATAGTGAGCTTACCTGTGCTTCGGCCATGACGAACAGCGCGATTTTGGGCTGGTTGGATCAGCATTTCGACGATCGCGTGTTTGTTGTCGCGGACGGAGCGGCATTTGGGTGCTATGCGGACCGCGTCCTTAAGCTGCAAGACATTCATCGCGATACTGTTACGGTTTGTCTTCCCGAGTCATTCGAGTGGCTTCTGCTGAGCTCTGGCGTAATTTCAGGGTTAGATGTTAAGGCGGTTTTGGAAACCCCAGAAGCCTTTGTAAACAGTGAGAAGTTTAAAAGCTGGGAAGACTTCTTCTATAAGTACTTACGCGATAAAACTGGGAATTCGGTCTTCCGGTACGACAAAGACTGCATTCCGGAGGCGTTTTGTAGGGGAAGTAATTCTGCGAAGGTCATGGCTCTTATCGCATGCCGAAATGTCCGATAGTTTTGTTGAATAGCGTCGCGGCGTCACTTCCTGCGGCATACTAAAGAAGCTGTACTTGCTTCAGATTGGATTTTCATGTCTGAGATTTTTGAACCTAAGAACATCATCGTCACGGGCGGCTGCGGCTTCATCGGCAGCAACTTCGTGCACTACGTGGTCAACAACCACCCCGATGTGCACGTGACCGTCCTGGACAAGCTGACCTACGCCGGCAACCCCGAGAACATCGCGGGGCTCCCCTCCGACCGCGTGGAGCTCGTCGTGGGCGACATCTGCGACGCCGGGCTGCTGGACCGCATCGTCCCGGGCCACGACGCGATCGTGCACTACGCCGCAGAGAGCCACAACGACAACTCCATCGCCGACCCGGAGCCGTTCCTCCGCACCAACGTCGAGGGCACCTTCCGCCTGCTGGAGGCCGTGAGGAAATACGGCGTCCGCTACCACCACGTCTCCACCGACGAGGTCTACGGCGACCTGGCGCTCGACGACCCGGCCAAGTTCACCGAGGAGACGCCCTACAAGCCGTCCTCTCCGTACAGCTCGACCAAGGCCAGCTCCGACATGCTCGTGCGCGCCTGGACACGAACCTACGGCCTTCGCACCACGATCTCCAACTGCTCCAACAACTACGGCCCCTACCAGCACGTGGAGAAGTTCATCCCCAGGCAGATCACCAACATCATCGACGGAGTCCGCCCCAAGCTCTACGGCCGCGGCGAGAACGTCCGCGACTGGATCCACACCGAGGACCACAGCTCCGCGGTGTGGGACATCCTCACCAAGGGCCGCATGGGGGAGACCTACCTCATCGGCGCCAATGGGGAGAAGAACAACATCACCGTCCTGCGCATGATCCTGGAGGCCATGGGCCGCGACCCCGAGGACTTCGACTGGGTCGCCGACCGCCCCGGCCACGACCGCCGCTACGCCATCGACTCGACCAAGCTCCAGCGCGAGCTGGGCTGGAGGCCGGCCCACACCGACTTCGCCGAGGGCCTGAAGGCCACCATCGACTGGTACGTGGCCAACGAGTCCTGGTGGCGCCCGGCCAAGGAGGCCACCGAGGCCCGTTACCGCGCACAGGGCCAGTAGGAGGGGAGAGAGACAGATGACAGACATCGCATTCGAGAAGGACCTCTCCGTCACCGAGACCGGCATCGGGGGCCTCAAGGTCGTCGACCTCGCCGTCCACGGCGACTCGCGCGGCTGGTTCAAGGAGAACTGGCAGCGCGCCAAGATGTGCGCCCTGGGCATCCCCGACCTCCGCGTCGTCCAGAACAACGTCTCCTACAACGACAGCCGCGGCGTCACCCGCGGCATCCACGCAGAGCCCTGGGACAAGTTCATCTCCGTCGCGCGGGGCAGCGTCTTCGGTGCCTGGGTGGACCTGCGCGAGGGCAGCGCCACCTTCGGCAAGGTCTACACGACCGTGCTGGACCCAAGTAAGGCCATCTACGTCCCGCGCGGCGTGGCCAACTCCTTCCAGGCCCTGGAGGACGGCACCGCCTACACCTACCTGGTGGACGCCCACTGGTCCCTCGAGCTGAAGAGGACCTACACCTTCGTGAACCTCGCCGACCCGGAGCTCGCCATCGAGTGGCCGATCCCGCTCGATCAGGCCACCGTATCAGAGGCCGACCTCAACCACCCGATGCTCAAGGACGTCGTCCCCATGGCGCCCAAGAGGACGCTCGTCACCGGGTGCAACGGCCAGCTGGGCCGTGCGGTCCGCAAGCTCGCCGAGGAGCGCGGCGTGGCGAAGGACTTCGACTTCTGCGACATCGACACCTTCGACATGTCCGACCCGGACGCCTACACACAGTACGACTGGTCGCTCTACGGCACCGTGATCAACTGCGGCGCCTACACCGCCGTGGATAGGGCGGAGACCGCCGAGGGCCGCGCGACCGCCTGGAAGGCCAACGCCACCGGGCCGGCCCTCCTCGCCCGCACATGCTCTGATCACGGGATCACCCTCGTCCACGTGTCCAGCGACTACGTCTTCGACGGCACCGCCGAGGTGCATGACGAGGGGGAGCCCCTCAGCCCGCTGTCCGTCTACGGCCAGACCAAGGCCGCCGGCGACATCGCCGTGGCCGGGTGCCCGCGCCACTACATCATGCGCTCCAGCTGGGTCATCGGCGAGGGCCGCAACTTCGTCAAGACGATGAAGGGCCTGTCCGACCGCGTCGCCGACCCCGAGGACGGCCTTGCGCAGGTCACGGTCGTTGACGACCAGCTGGGCCGCCTGACCTTCACGCGCGACATGGCCGGGGCCATCTTCCACGTGCTGGGGACGCACGCCCCCTACGGCACCTACGACTGCACCGGCTCCGGCACCGTCAAGTCCTGGGCCGATATCGCCCGCGCCGTCTTCGAGGCCGCCAACGGCAACGGCGAGAAGGTCGTGCCGGTATCGACCGCCGACTACTACGCCGGCGCCGAGGGTCCCATCGCCCCGCGCCCGGTCCACTCCGCGCTCGACCTGTCCAGGCTCGAGTCGGTCGGCTTCCACATGCCCGACTGGGAGGAAGAGCTGGGGGAGTACCTCAAGACGCTCTAGCTGCTATTAACTTATCGAGGGTAAAAGCCGCCGCTTGTTAACGGCGGCTTTTCTTATGCCTGGCGTATAGCCCCGCTGCAGCAAGGGCGGCGGCGGTCGCCAGACTCACTGCAAGCCCAGAAAGGGCGCCCGGAGTCTTGTAGGTCATCACGATCCTATTCGCGCCTTTCTGCATGTTCAGGGATGACAAGCCCTTATCGGCGGCGGGCGTTAGTTCTGCGGCGGTTCCGTTTACCGTTACGTTCCAGCCCTCATCGTACGGAACGCTCAGCAGCAGGTTGCCGTCATCCTTGGCGGTATATTTGCCTTCGATTCTTCCGTCCTCAAAAACCGTCGGAACAAATTCGCTCGTCTTAAGCTCGTTAATAATCTGCTCGAAAACGTCCAGATTGAGGGCGTAAAAGACCGGCTCATTGTCTTGGGGCATGTCTGTATAGCCCTCTGCGACTCCGATTGACACCGTATGCTGGCTCGGGGCGTCCGATGCATCCGCAATCTGACGGATATTATTGTCGAATCTCCAGGCCTCGTTTTCGATCGTTCGCTGGTCGATGGTAAGGGTGACGGGCCAATAACTGCCGGCGGTCGTATCTTTGTTGATGTAGAGATACCCGATGGAGCCTGCCGGAAGAGTAACGCTCCATTGCTTTAAGCTATCGCTATTCTCCGTGCTCGCGGCCTCGATCTTGGTATAGAGCTCGACCTCGCGGCCTAGGATTTTGCTGTAGAGGTCGTTCTGCTTTTCGAAGGGGTTCTCGCTCTTCAGCGTGCTGTTTTGTATATCGCTTGAGGCCGCGACGCCAATGCTGAGCGCATAGGGGTTCTCGTACACCGCGCTTGTGGAGTCGGCCTGATTCGTCTTGGCTAAAACGTATCCTGCAGGCGCGTTTTCAGGAATGGCGTACTTGACTCCCAACAGGGCATCGACGGCGAGAATGGGCTCGGCATAACGGGTTGAGAATTCGCCAACGCTGCTGTATCCAAGGGAGTTGAGCAGTGCGATGGCCTGCGGGTTGTTGGCAGACGAATACGAAGACAACTGGTTGTACCCAAGCGCCAGGCCTTCGTTGAGGGCGGCGCTGTCGACGCGCGTGGTCGTGCGGTCAATGCGATAGAACGACGCCGAAGTCTGTTCTTGAATGGCCGTGATCGTGCCGGCTGCGGTGGCGACATAGGCGCTGTTGGCTTCTTCAGAATAGCCTGTGTACAGTTGGTTCCACATAACATGGGCGTTGGCAAATAGTTCAATTACCGTGAGTGCCAGGAGTGGCATGATGATGGCCGGACGATGGGCTCGACTTAGTGTTGGCCACTCTTTGAGTTTCTGCAGCGCGTATCCTGCGGCCCACAGCGTAAAGAAACTCAGCAAATAAGCCGTGCGCGAGTAGAAGCCGTTGGGGACGCGCATGCCGCACCAGATGTACTCGAGCGGGCTAAAAACGGAGCTTGCGACCAGGATTATCGTGACGACGAGTGTTGCGATGCGCGTCTTGATTGAAACCGTCCGGTTAACCAGCAGGCTTACCGCGAGCAGCATCATGATGATGCCGCAATAGAACTGCGGTGTGTTTTCGTTGTTTACCCACATGCAGGGAAGAAAGCCCCTGATGAGCGACTTGAGGCTGGTTTTAAGTAGGGGGCCGAGTGCCAGAACGGGTCCGCCCTTGGACATGGCAAGGATGGTCGGCAAAAAGGTCCAGGCGGACAGAAGTAGTCCAAGCGCGATAGCCCCGGCGAATCGCAGGGCCCGATCGAGCATGAGCTTCCAGCTAAATCCTTTTTCTGCAACATAATCGACAAATTCGACCAATACGAAGATGCAGAGGAACAGGATGCTGATGTAGGCCGTATACCAGCAGAACATGACATTGAGCGCCGTTGCGATGACGAGGCGGATCATACGCTGCTTGCGAATGAGCTCGTGGCATCCGTAGGCGCAGATGGGCAGCAGGATGAGGCAATCGATCCAGAGTGGGTTGCGCAGGTTGCTGATGGTCCAGCTGCAAAACGTGAACGAAAGGGAAAGCAGGAATGCGGCGGGCTTGGACAGGTCAAAGCGCTTTTGCACATACCAAGCGCTGCTGATGTGGATGCAGCCCAGTTTGAGCGCGGTTATGGCAAATACGAAGAGCGTCAGCTTGTCTGCGGGAAACAGCACGCAGAGCAGGTTGAAGGGGCTGGCGAGGTAGTAGCTATAGAGCCCCCATGTGTTCATGCCGAGTCCCTGCGAGAAGGAATAGCGAAGGTTTGCCTCGCCTAAAAGGACGCGGCGAAACCACGCGAAGAAGTCGATGTATTGGTATTTGAGATCGTTGGTGAGAAACGAGTTGTCGCCAAAGGGGTAGACATGCCCCGCCGCTGCAAGTGCGACAAAGAGTGCGACGGAAAACGTGAAGCAGGCGGCGTAGAACGCCACATTCTTGAGCGTGCTGTTATTGGGCCGTGTCATCAGATTCCTCGTTGGACTCTCGAATGATATAGATGGGACGTCGTTTGGTTTCCAAGTAGGCTTTTGCCAAGTATTCACCGATGATTCCTAGGCATAGGAGCTGCATGCCGCCAAACAGCGTAATGAGGCAGGCAAGGGAGGGCCATCCGCCTACGGGGTCGCCCCAAACAAGCGTTTTGACGAGGATGACGATAAATCCCAGGATGGCGATGAGACAGAAGACGATACCCGTGAGGGCGGCGAGGGAGAGCGGCGCCGTGGAAAACGCGACGATGCCGTCGATGGAATAGAGGAGCAGCGACCAAAAGCTCCATTTGGTCTCGCCGGCCACGCGGTTGACGTTTACGTAGGGGAGCCATTTGGTCTTGAAGCCGACCCAGCCGTAAATGCCCTTGGAGAATCGGTTGTATTCGCCCATGGAGATGATGGCGTTGACCATAGGTCGCTTCATGAGCCTAAAATCGCGTGCTCCGTCGACGATGTCGGCCTTGGAAATGCGGTTGATGATCTTGTAGAACATACGGGCACAGAAAGACCTGATGGGAGGCTCGCCTTCGCGGGTGGTCCTGCGTGTGGCGACGTTGTCGTAGTTTTCGGTCTGCAAGATCTCGTACATCTGCGGCAGGAGCGAGGGCGGGTCCTGCATGTCGGCATCCATGGTGGTGACATAGTCGCCCTTTGCGTGCTGGAGTCCGGCGAGTAGTGCCGCCTCCTTGCCAAAGTTGCGCGAGAAAGAGTGCCAGCGGATGGCGTATGGATGCGCCGCCGCGGCTTCTGCTTTCATGACGGCGAGCGTTTTGTCTGCCGAGCCATCGTCGATGAGGACGGCTTCAAAGGAGATGCCGGGGTCCTGCTGGGTCATGATGCGAACGACGCTATCGAGCTCCTTGAGAAAGATCGGAAGTGATTCCTGCTCGTTGTAGCACGGCACGACGATGGAGATGAGCGGCATGGTGGTTTACCTCTCGCTTGGCTTGGAAGTAGGGTGGCCGGGCTGGTCATCGTAGGCGTATTTGCTGTACACGTTGACCTCCCACTGCTTTTTTTCGACCTTTGCCACGGAATCGAGGATGAATCCGGTTGCAAGGCTCAGACCGCACAGGAACATAAACGACGCGGCGAGCATGGCGGTGGGGAAGCGTGGGACGAGGCCGGTTTGGAAATACTCGACAACGATGGGCATGCCCAGGGCGAGGCCGATGATCGCAAACAGGAGCGCGACCAGGCTGAAGAACTTCAGCGGACGGTAGTCCTTGAACAGCGTACCGATCATCGCTATGACTTTGATGCCATCGCTGACGGTGTTGAGTTTGGACTCGGAACCCGCGGGACGGTCGCGGTACTCGATGGGCACATCTTTGATGCGCCAGCGGTGGTCGACGGCGTGGATCGAGAGCTCGGTTTCGATCTGAAAGCCCTCAGAAAGCACGGGGAAGGTTTTGACGAATGGGCGGCTCATGGCGCGGTAGCCGGTCATGACGTCATCGAAACTGTAGCCATAGATCCACTTGATCATGGCGCGTACCAGGTTGTTGCCAAAGCCGTGGAAGGCACGTTTGTTCTCCTCGGCGTAGGTGCCGTTGGAAAGGCGGTCACCCACAGTCATGTCGGCCGTGCCGCTAAGGATGGGCTCGCAAAGGGTCTTGGCTGCCTCGGCGGGGTAGGTGTCGTCGCCGTCGACCATCAGGTAGCAATCGGCATCGATGTCGCGAAACATCTGGCGGCAGACGTTGCCTTTGCCCTGACGGGGCTCAAAACACACCGTGGCGCCGTGCTCGGCGGCGATACGCGAAGTATCGTCCGATGAGTTGTTGTCATAGACGTAGACCGTCGCCTGCGGAAGCTCGCGGTGGAAGTCGTCGATGACCTTACCGATCGTGAGGGCTTCGTTGTAGCAGGGGATAATGACGGCAATGGATTCAGAATTCACTCAATGCTCCTTTGAATTTCAATTTCTGAAAGTATAGCCGTTTGCGCCTGGCATCCTAAGATGTGGGTTAGTTCTCCAGTTTTGTTGCGCGAATCGTTTGCATGGCTGTCGGGTCTATACTGTTCGTTTGTCAACGATTACGAGTAAAGGAGTTGCATCCGTGTCGGATCAGACAAAGCAACAAGAAACTCGCAGTCTGCCTGCGACGTTTGCTAAGAATGAATTTGAGAAGGACGCGTTTATCCTTCGTCAGCTGGTTACCAAGGATTTTAAGATTAAGTATCGTCGCAGCGTTTTGGGCGTTGCGTGGTCGGTGCTCAACCCGCTGCTGATGATGATCGTCATGGCCATCGTGTTCTCGACGATTTTTGCTCAGGGTCGCAACGGCTCCATTACGCCCGAGATGTACCCGCTGTACTTGATCGTGGGTAACGTCACCTTTGCCGTCATGTCCGAGTCTACGAACCAGGCGCTGACGTCGATCGTGGGTGCTGCCCCGCTGCTTAAGAAGGTTAAGGTGCACCGCTGGGTCTTCCCGGTGCAGAAGGTGCTCTTTTCGCTGGTGAACTTTGCCTTCTCGCTGGTCGCCGTCGCCATCGTTATGCTGTGGTTCCGCGTTATGCCTTCTTGGCACCTGATTCTGCTGCCGGTTTGCCTGCTGCTGCTTATGTGCTTCTGCATGGGCCTGGGCATGATGCTCTCTGCCCTTACGGTCTTCTTCCGCGACGTTATGCATCTGTGGAGCGTCGTCATTACGGCGTGGACTTACATTACGCCCATCTTCTGGACGACTGACTATATTGCGCAAATGCCGCATCTCGTGCGTATCTTGATGTATGCGAACCCCATGTTCAACTACCTGCAGTTTATGCGCGATATCTTCCTGTTCCAGACTACGCCCTCGCTTATGACGTTTGGTATGTGCGTTGCCTGGGCGGTTCTTGCGCTTATTATTGGCTATACCGTGTTCCATAAGTCCGAGCGCAAGTTCATCCTCTACATCTAAGGAGTGCTGTGATGACTGAATCTGTTGTTGATTACAGCGAGCAGCCTCTGGCTGTCGAGGTCGACGACGTTACCATGATCTTTAACATGGCGTCCGAGTCGCTGACCAACCTCAAGGAGTACTTCATCAAGCTTGCCAAGCACGAGCTGTTCTTTGAGGAGTTTAGAGCGCTTAAGCACATCTCGTTCGATATTCATCGCGGCGAAGTTGTCGGTCTGGTTGGCACCAATGGTTCCGGTAAGTCTACGATGCTCAAGATTATCGCTGGCGTGCTTGAGCCAAGCGAGGGCAGCGTTAAGGTGCACGGTAACATCGCGCCGCTGATTGAGCTTGGTGCTGGTTTTGACCCCGAGCTGACCGCCCGCGAGAACATCTATCTGAACGGCGCCCTGCTTGGCTATACCAAGGAGTTCATCGATGCCAACTTTGACGGCATTATCGAATTCGCTGAGCTGCAGAACTTTGTCGATATGCCGCTTAAGAACTTCTCCTCGGGCATGGTGGCGCGTATCGCCTTTGCAATCGCGACGATTACCGAGCCCGATATTCTGATCGTTGACGAGACGTTGTCCGTCGGTGATGTGTTCTTCCAGCAGAAGTGCGAGGACCGTATCCAGCACTTTATCCAGAGCGGCGACGTGACGGTTCTGTTCGTTTCGCACTCTATGGAGCAGGTTGAGCGCATCTGCCAGCGTGCCGTTTGGATTGAGAAGGGTGACCTTCGCATGGACGGCCCGGTTGATGAGGTCTGCAAGGCGTATCGCGAGCAGTTCAACTAGGTTATAATTACTTGCGCCTGACAGGCTTGCGCTTGCTTGGGCGTGCGGCTATTTGCTCCATTAGCTCAGTTGGATAGAGCAGGGGACTTCTAATCCCAAGGTCGACGGTTCGAATCCGCCATGGAGCACCATCGTTTATTAAGCCCAGACCGCTTGGTGGTCTGGGCTTTTTTCACATGCCGGTGTTCTTTATTCTTGCCGGGTATACGTTTAGGCCGAAGCGGTGGTGCGAGCGTTCTGCGGACAGGCAAGCCTTGCCGTCTTTGCCTTTCATGCGGTTGACTGGTTTATCCCTTGGCAGACGATGCCGTTGCTTTTAACGCTGCCAGTACCATGGCTCTTTGCGTCGATTGTGCGCTGCGGGTGCGACATAGGGTTGGCGTACGTGATCAAGAAGGCGTAACAAAAACGGGGAGGACTAACTTGGCCCTCCCCACTATATCTAGTCTGTCTAGTCTGCCTTCAGGCACTCGGGCAAGACGTTTGCAACTGCATCCATCGCCTGTGGCTTTAGGTACTGCTCGTTGAGCAGCGCCTTTCTGTAGGCATAGCGAGTGTCTGCCGAGTACTTGATCAGCACATCCGTAAAGAATCGTTCCCAGCTTAAATAATCGCGACTTTCGATATAGCTTGAGGGATCCTTGAGGATCTTGGGAATGTCACTGCTGGGTATGAGCCCGGAGCGCAGGAGTGTCCACTCGAATGATTCCGGGAGGAACAAGCGAACGTTCTTGTAAACGCGCTGTCCGAGCACCTTTTCGATGTAGGGACCAAATGCTGCTCCGTCTCCAATAGCAAGGATGTTTTGCTCGGGACATTCGTGAATCGTACGTTTTAGATTCGCAACGCCGGTGGCGGTATAGCAGGGGATCCCGAGCCGGTTGCAAAGAGCGTCGTAGAATTGATAGCCAGATTTGCTATCTTCGACAATTACGGCGTCGGGTACCTCGAATCCAACATTTAGATCCTGATACAGCATGCTTGCCGTGTGGTCATATAGCGGCTTGGTTACCGAGTAGAAGCGCCTGTCGCTCTTGCGGCCATTGATTGTTTTACTCGTCGTGTTGACTAGCTTTAGGATTTCATCAACGCTGTAGGGGAGCTCGTTGGCATCACGACGAGATATCAGAACAAAGTAGTTGGACGAGCCGTTTACGGCTTTGGCGAAGTCCTTTGAGTAGATGAACTCGTTGCCCTCATCTAGAAAGACGATTGAATCTTCGATGATCGACAGCTCGCGCTCCCAGCGTCTGCCGGAAAGCGTTTCGCAGGGCACGTCGCAGCTGAGTGCAACGCCGCTTTCCGGTCCTCGGTCGTTGTAGTCGCGAATCATCGAGATGAGCGTCGTTTTGCCCGTGCCGCTGTTGCCGCGGATGAAGGAGATGTTGCGTTTGAACGTGAGCGTGTATTTGACCTTTGCGCGCTCAACGATGACGGTATGCGTCCCCTTCATTATTCATCAACATCCAAAAAATCATTGGTGGCACCGACGAACTCCTGCATGTTCCTGACGATGCGGCCGTCGTTATTGATGCGAATCTCAAAACGCTTCCAGGGAAATTTCATGATGTGGTAAAGGGTCACCAGCACATCCTGCTCTTTGCCAATTTTGAGCAGCCAGCGGGCGCAGTTATCTCCGCAAGTGGATGCATTGAACACCATGTTTGGTAGATTGCGAACCAGCAGCAGCGTCTTGACGCCGCCGGACAGTTCGAGTGGGGTGATCGAGCCCAGCTGCTTGCTTACGATGTTGTGGGGGCCGATGAGCTCTGATCCGTCCACACTTTTAATAATCTGTGCGGCCATAGGGTCTTCGAACCATGAGTCCAAATATGAGTTCCTAAAATAGGTCTCGGTATCGTAGATGGAACCGGGGTAATCTCCCAGATGGATGCTTAGCATGCGCGTCTCCAGACCGTTGTTTGACTGCAACGATTATATGCCAGTAATAAAGTGCCGCCAGTAGCGAGGTTGCTGCTGGCGGCACTGGCATTATTAGCGTATGAATCGCGCTGATGGATTTGCTCGCGAGACTACTTTTCGAGACGTTCCCTCAGCAGCTCCAGCGCATGCGCGTAGCCCTGCAGGCCCTCGCCGGTGATGGTGGCGAAGCAGGCCAGGCGTGCATAGCTCACCTGGCGGAAGTCCTCGCGGGTCTCGACGGCGCTGATGTGGACCTCCACAGCCGGGATGGCGACGGCCTTGAGCGCGTCGAGGATCGCGACGCTCGTGTGCGTGTAGGCGGCCGGGTTGATGACGATGCCGTCGACCTTGCCGTAGGCCTCCTGGATCTTGTCGACGATGCTGCCCTCGTGGTTAGACTGGAAGACCTCGACCTCGTCGAAGCCCTGCGCGGCACCTGCCTCCTGGCAAATCTGGACCAGGCGGTCGTAGTTGTCGCTGCCATAGATGCCCGGCTCGCGAATGCCGAGCATGTTGAGGTTGGGGCCGTTGATGACGAGTGCTTTCATGGTTGCTTCCTTTGCGATTGGAAAATCACCACAAAGGTGCCTGTCCCCTTTGTGGTGATTTTGGTTAGAGAGCGGGTGGGAGGGTCTCGAGGAGGGCTTGGGCGGTGTTGGCGGCGCAGTCGCGTGAATCGATGATGTAGTCGGCCCAGGCGCGGTAGCGTGGCATGCGCTGCTCGGCCAGCTTGTCGATGCCGTCGCGCGCGGTGATGGGGCGGCCCTTGTGGGCGAGCTCGTCGAGCTTGCGGTTGAGCATCACGATCTGGCTGTTCTGGTGCAGCAGCGGGTAGTTCTCGTCGCGCGTGACCACGCCGCCACCCGTGGAAAGCACCAGGCCGCTGCGCTTGGAGATGTCGGCCAGCGTCGCCGTCTCCTGCTCGCGGAAGGCCGCCTCGCCGCGTTCGACGATAAAGTCGGCGCAGGGCATGCCGAGGCGTTCCTCGAGGGCGCGGTCCAGGTCGATGTGTTCTCGTCCCGTGCGCAGGGCAATCTGCTCACCCACGCGGGTCTTGCCCGAACCCGGCATGCCGATCAGAGTAATATTATTTTTCATAAGTTTCTATCCACCTTACCTATACACAAGAAAATCGCCGCCTGTAAGCGACGATCCTCCGTCTTAATGTCTATTTATTGTAACGTTGCAGCTTTCCTTCACCACATAATGTCTGCCATTTTTTGCTGAATCGTTACAGATTTTATGTTGTATGCTTCTTATACTTCTGCAATAACTTCCACTTCACATAATACGTTCTTGGGAAGCGTCTTGACTGCAACACAGCTTCTGGCAGGATTCTCAGTAAAATATTTCGCATAGACCTGATTGAACGCTGCGAAATCGCTCATGTCTGCCAGGAAACAGGAGGTCTTGGCTACTCTGGTGTAGCCGGTACCTGCTGCCTTTAGCAGCTCGCCGATATTCTTCATCACCTGCTCTGCCTGTTCCTCGATGGTAGTTCCGTGAATCTCGCCGGTAGCAGGATCAATGGGGATCTGTCCGGATGCGAAAAAGATATTGCCCAGTACAATGCCCTGAGAGTAAGGTCCGATTGCTGCGGGTGCTTTGTCTGTTGAAATCTTCTGTAACATAATATTCTCCTCTTCTTCCTATAATTACGCCCTGAGGATGCCTCCGGATCCCGGCACATCCAAAATCCGATGCAGCATGCACATAGCGTTTACTTCGTCATATCTACCTCCGGCTCATCAAATTCCGCCGTCACGTAGAATCCTCTGGAATTCTCCACAATATCCGCCACGACTCCTTCACGGTTCTTCAACCGGTAACGGAACGGAATGTTCGGAGACATCGCCAGGGACGGGTCTATGGTATAGTAATAGTTACTGGGCAGAAGTCCCTCTGTTACCGTGATCTTCTGTCCGACCTCCAACAGTCCCGGTCGTTCCATCTTAAATTCTATCCTGCGCATTCTGACTCACCAGCCATTCCCGGCATAATATTTTTCGCCGTTTGAGGTTTATTTTACCAGTAACTTACAGCGCTTGCAAGAGTGATTTCATTTCTGACCTGCTGCTTTTCCCTATTTCACCACCGGGCTCTCCAATACTACCGCATGTGCGATTCCCGGCACGCTTTTCCCTTCATTAAAACTGGTCTTACTGAGCAGGGCGCCGGTGGGTAGAAAGAGGACTTTTTTCCACTCGCCGGATTCCAGCTTCGGCAGGATATATGCCGCCAGGGTCACAGCGCTGCATCCACAGCCGCTGCCTCCGGCGTGGGTGTCCTGGGCTTCTGCGTCAAAAATCTCGATACCGCAGTCCATGTGCCGGTCGGCGATGTCAATTCCCTTTTCCCGCAAAAGATCGATCAATACCGTCTGTCCCACGCTTCCCAGATCCCCGGTGATGATCTTGTCAGCAAAATCATTATAATACATGTAGTAATCATTACCGTCCGGCTGACGGCATATCAGAACATTTACACTTCTGTCCCAGGACGATTTTTTGGCCCAGTCGTACAGATCTCCTGCCCCGTATGCAAGCCCCGACGTATTTTTGTGTGTCAGCTCTGTCCCCTGGTTCAGTTCGGCGAGATCGACCAGCTCATCATCCGATGCCTGATCCAGAATATATCTGTTACTGATCGCATTGACAATCGTATGCGAAAGATTATAAACATTGTCTCTGAAACTCTGCGAATCCACGTAGCTTTTGCTGTCCAGCGGCTGAACCCCTTTATTCATGATCACTGCGGATGCTCCGGCTCCCACGCAGGAAACCGTCACAAAAAATATCGTCAGCAGCACAAGAAGTCCCTTTATGCCACTCTTTCTATACCATCTTTTTTTCATTTATGCCCCA
>URTZ01000009.1 GCA_900550825.1 uncultured Collinsella sp.
CCCTTTGGGGCGCTATGTGTGTAAGTCGGCGCGCGGTTGATTGCGATGCTGCGGTTGGGCGTTTCTGCAGGTAAAACCTGCCAAAATAAACATCCCTAAATGGTAGGTTTTAGTGCTTGCCGTTGGCGGAGGCGGCGCCGTTTACGTGATCGCGGGCATAGATCACGCCGTGCACGATGGCCAGGCCGGCGGCGTCGGCCGCGCGGGCGCAGGTGTCCTGGAAATCCTCGGCCTCGCGGGCGCGCAGCTGCTTGAGCACGTAGTCGGCGACGGCCATCTTGCCGGGAGGGTTGCCGATGCCGGTGCGGATGCGGCTGAAGTCGCGGCTGCCCATCTTGTCGATGATGGAACGCAGGCCGTTGTGGCCAGCATGGCCACCGCCCACCTTAACACGCACGTCGCCGGCGGGAATATCGAGCTCGTCGTGGATTACGAGCAGCTCCTCGGCCTTGATCTTGTACTCGCGGCAGAGCTTGGAGATGGGGCCGCCCGAGGTATTCATGTACGACTGCGGCTTGACCAGCACAATCTGGCGCTTGCCGCCCTCTTCCTCGGGGTCGTTGATGTTGATGAGCGCGACCTCGGCACCTGCCTGGTTTTTCCAGTACGTGACGCCGGCCTGACGGGCCAGCTCGTCGATTGCCTTAAAGCCGGCGTTGTGGCGGGTCTCGGCATATTCCTCGCCCGGGTTGCCAAGTCCGGCAACCATGCGAATCTTAAGCGGCTGTGCAGCTGCCATGTTCATCCTTTCGTTGATTTGTCGCCTGCTATGGTGAGCGACCCCGTTGCTGCTGTCAAATGGCGGGTGATTGAGGCTGTATGAGGGCGTTTGGGCAGTCGTCAGAAGCCGGGGTGGACAGTTAGTTCAGATTTGTATAAACCAAGAGGTCTTTGACTGTCAAAATTGGGACCGCGGAACTGCCACGGCGCTTTGGGGAGCACATTTTGCGCTATTTCAGATCTTTCGAGTCTTCAAATGAGGTGACTGGCGCCGGGATGGCGGCAAACTACCTCGATATTAGCCGTCTTTTTATACAAATCTGAACTAACTGTCCAGCCATGCTAGGTAACACTGGGTAAAAGTCTTTTAGACCGGCGCGAGGCCGATTCCGGCCCGCAGGGCGTTGAGCCAGGCAGCCTGACGCTTGCGATAACCCTTGATGCGGTAGCGGAATCGAACCCCCGCAAGTCGATGCATCGTCTGGGCGAAGGCTTCGAGTGCAACAAGGTCCTTCATTTGGTCACGATTGATAACCAGGACGTGGATACCCATGGCTTTAAGGCCATTGTTGCGACTGCCATCGTGGATGCGGGCGTTTTGAAGCTCATGTCCAATTCCGTTGTATTCGTTGTCGATTCCGGCGGCCGGGCAATATAAGTCGCAGATGGCGTAGGGGATGCCCGAGGACATGTTGACCGCAAGGGTGTCGAAATCGACACGATAGTTGAGCAGCAGGCCTCCCATGGGCAAACTGCAACACCCGAATCCGCCAAAGCGCATGGGCGCGCCCAGGACGGCGAACATCAATGATTCCGCTGGGGATGCGGATCCGGCCCGGGCGAGTTTGACAGCCGTACGAAACGAGGCGTAGGAACTACTTTTGGCAAACCGTGCGACTGCCTCGAGTTCTTCGATGGTTGTAGCGGGTTCGCATCTATAGTGTGCCTGTTCGTAGCGTGTTTCGGCTGGCTTTTCGGGTGTCGGTTGGTCGCCCTGGCAATCGAGGTCGTCCATCGCTTCGAAGCTTTTGGCCTTGGGCCACGTGTCGTCGTAGGCGATGGGGTAAGTTGCCTCGGGCGGAAGTGAGTAGGTTCCGAGCAGCTCCATAAGGAGCATCAAGGTTTTGGCGACTGATTCATTTTTGGAACAAAGCATGGCTGTCATGGCAGGAGACGTTGCGTAGATGTCGGCCTCGACGTGCATAATTGCACCTTCAGGAAGAGGAGTGGAGAGAATATGCTGAAGAAGTCGCTTGTCGGGGCGCCTGTTGTCTTCGTTTGAAACGAGAAGATCGAGCAGTTCGGAATCATCTTCATTCCAGGCGTCGAGTATCGAAAGTGCGCCAAAGTCTATCGCGTCATTGTTGGGAATGCAGCCAGCCAAGGCCTGTGCTTGCTGTTCGCTATCAACGGAGTCCCAGGGTAGGGCAGAGTACGCCCGTCGTGCGCGACGAATTGCGCGGAGGGCGGAGAGATGTGAAATCACGGTCGTCATAGCTATAACGTACTAAGTTGGCGGCAGAATGCGACCGCCATACCGTTCTTTTCGCTCAGCGGGGCGCTGCGCGCCATGAACGGCTGGGTGTTATGAAATCGGTGGAATCGGTTGAGGGGATTGCAGGAAATTGAGCTCTGCCGCGAAGGTTGACGATAGCTACTGGACAGTTAGTTCAGATACGTATAAGACGGCGGGCGTTCGAGGCGTTTCTAAGGGCTTTCTAGGGCGATTTGAGGGTAAATATGCGGCGGTCGTACTCGAAAGCGATGAGCTTTGGGCAGTATGGCGTTCGCCGGGGAGCTCAGAACGGCCTTTGGAGCTTTAAAAAAATACGTATCTGAACTAATTGTCCAGGGAAGGTTGTCGAGGGGTAGAAAAAGGGTCGGAAGCGAGCTTCCGACCCTTTAAAAACACCAAAGATGATGAGATGCACGCTGGATTACAGCGCGAAGTCGCCGCCGACGAGCGTGGAGACGGGCTCCTCGTGGTAAACGGCGGAGATGGCCTGAGCGAACTCCTCGGCGACCGAGATAGTCTTGATCTTGCCGCCGACCTCGACGGGGATGGCGTCGGTGACGACGCACTCGACGATGGGGGCATCGTTCAGGCGCTCGATGGCCGGACCGGAGAAGATGCCGTGGGTGGCGCAGACGTAGATGTCGCCGGCGCCCATAGCCTTGAGCTCCTTGACGTTGGCGCACAGGGTGCCAGCGGTGTCGATCATGTCGTCGTTGATGATGCAGGTCTTGCCCTTGATGTCACCGATGATGCCCATGACCTCGGCGGCGTTGTGGCGCGGACGGCCCTTGTGGGCGATGGCCAGGTCGCAGCCGAGCATGTCGGACAGCTTCTTGGCGGCCTTGGCGCGACCCACGTCGGGGGAGACGACAACCAGGTTGTCGGTGTCGAAGTGCATGTCGTTGTAGTACTGGCCAAATAGCGGCAGTGCGGACAGGTGGTTAACCGGGATATCGAAGAAGCCCTGGATCTGGCCCTGGTGCAGGTCGAGGGTGATGATGCGGTTGACGCCGGCACGCTCGAGCAGGTTGGCGACGAGGCGGGCGGTGATGGGCTCGCGCGGGCCGGCCTTGCGGTCCTGGCGGGCATAGCCGTAGTGGGTGATAACGGCGGTGATGGAGCGGGCGGATGCGCGCTTGGCAGCGTCGGTGGCGATGAGCAGCTCCATGAGCATGTCGTTGACATTGCCGCCGGCCACGGACTGAATCAGGAAGACGTCGGCGCCGCGGACGGTCTCGTCGTAGCGGGCGTAAATCTCACCATTGGCGAACTGCTTTAGCGTAAGGCCCGAAAGCTCGACCCCAAGGTACTCAGCAATCTTCTGAGCGAGGGGACGGTTGGAGGAACCGGAATACACGCGGATGGACTTGCGCATATTCTCCGACTTCTCGGGATCATTAATCGGCATTACCCTTCTCCTTTATACATCGAATGCCATATAGATGCCTTGTTGCATTGTAACCGCGCGGCGGGGTTTATCGGGTTCTGATAACGTCTTTACCGCCAACGGACACGAACCGACCACTCATCCGGTTGCGCAGGTCACGATAGAAAAAGGAGCCGCCCCCATGGAACAGCTCCTTTTGTGCTTGGTAAAACGTTATACCTCGTCGTCCTCGTGCAGACGGCGGCGATAATCGGCGGCCCAGCCCTCAATATTTACCTGACGGGCGCGGCCCAGGCCGAGTGCGTCAGCCGGGACCGGATCGGTGATGACGGAGCCGGCGGCCACGAGCGCGCCGTCGCCGATCTGGGCGGGTGCGACCATCATGGTGTCGGAGCCAATGAAGGCGTCCTTGCCGATGACGGTCTTGTGCTTGTGGACGCCGTCGTAGTTGCAGGTGATGGAGCCCGCGCCCACGTTGACGCCGGGGCCCATGGTGGTGTCGCCGATGTAGGACAGGTGCGGCACCTTGGAGCCCTCGCCGATCGTGGACTTCTTGATCTCCACGTGCGTGCCGGCCTTGGATCCGTCGAGCATGTGGGTGCCCGGGCGCAGGTAGGCGCGCGGGCCGCAGTCGACGCCATTCTCGATGACGGCCTCGATGGCGATGGTCTCATCGATGGTGCAGCCGCTGCCGACGGTGGTGTCGGTGAGGCGGCTGTTGGGGCCGAGCTGGCACTCCTCGCCCACGGTGACGTGGCCGATCAGGTGCGTCTGCGGCCACACGATGGTGTCTCGGCCGATGGTGGCATCGGGGCCGATCCAGGCCTGCGTGGGGTCGATGAAGGTAACGCCCTCGGCCATCCAGTGCTCGTTGATGCGGTCGCGCGCGATGGCGGTGAGCTGTGCGAGCTGAATGCGGCTGTTGACGCCCAGGCCGTCGCGGTAGTCGTCGCAGTGGAAGATGGAGACCGCCTGGCCGTGGCCCTTGAGGATTTCGAGCATGTCGGGCAGGTAGTACTCGGACTGCGCGTTGTCGTTGCCGATCTCGTTAATGTGGGCGGCGAGCTGCGCGCCGTCAAAGGCGTAGCAGCCGGCGTTGCACTCCAGCAGCGTGGCGGCCTGCTCGGGCGTGCAGTCCTTCTGCTCGATGATACGCTCGATCTGACCATCGGCGCCCAGCTTGATGCGGCCGTAGCCGAAGGGATCGGGCGGGGTCATGGTCATGACGGTGCAGGCGAGCTCGCCGGTGGCGACGGTCTGCGCGAACTTGGCGACGGTGTCGGCGGTGATGAGCGGCAGATCGCCGTTGAGCACGACGACGGGGCCTTGCGCGATGCCGCAGGCCTCGAGCGTGACCTTCACGGCGTGACCGGTGCCCAGGCGCTCGGTCTGCTCAACGCATTCGACCTTGGTGGCGCTGTTGGCGTAGGCGCCGTCGATGAGGGCGCGCATCTCGTCGGCGTGGCTGCCGATGACGACCACGACGCGGCTGCAGCCGGCCTTGATGGTAGCGTCGACGATCCACTGGACCATGGGCTTACCCAGGATCTTGTGCGAAACCTTGCAGTGGTTCGACTTCATGCGGGTGCCCTCGCCGGCGGCGAGGATAATTGCGGTTGCGTCCATGTGATCTCCTGTTACGTTATAGAGACGTGTGTTTGGAAACGATACACGGCGCAATATGATACCGCAGGCATATGACGAGCGCGTAACGATTGGTTTGCGGCGGTTGAGGCTTGCGCCGCCGGCGTGGCGTTTGCACTGCTTGTGTGCGGCGTTGGCGGTGCTGCGGAGCTGTCGTTTGAGCGAGGGGACGGGGGTACCCGTGGACAACATACGAGAGGGGTTTGGCGGCGAGCCCGTCGCGGCATTCTCGATGTCGCATCCGGCTGTGCCGGCACTCTATATAGTGCTGACGCTGGGGCTCACTATGTTCTCGATGCAGCCGGTACTGATTGCGCTGTCACTTGCGGGCGGGCTGGCGTATGGATTTGCGACGCGTGGGGCTGCCCGCACGCTGGGTGCACTTCGCTGGCAGCTGCCGGTGATTTTGATCGTCGCGGTGCTCAATCCGCTGTTTAGCGCCTCGGGCTCGACGGAGCTGTTCCGTATTGGCATGCGCGCGGTGTATCTGGAGAGCATGGTATACGGCCTGTGCATGGGCGGGCTGTTTGTGGCGAGCATACTGTGGTTTGAGGCGGCGGCGTCGATGCTCGAATACGACAAGGTGCTCGCGCTGCTGGGCAATGCCGCACCGGTGATTGCGCTCATGATCTCGATGTGCATGAGGCTTATCCCGCAGTTTTTGCGCCGTGGTCGTACGGTGTTGGCGGTGCAGGATGCGATTGATGTGCCGGGCCGCGCGCCGGCCGACCCCGTGCGTTCGCGCTTGCGGGCATCGAGTGTGTTGATGGGCTGGGGCATGGAAGATTCGCTGGAGCGCGCGGACACGATGCGCTCGCGCGGGTGGGGTGCCGCGACGCGTCGTACGACGTATGCGCGGTATCGACTGGGGCGCAGCGACGTTGCCGCGCTGGTTGGGCTTGCGTTGTTTGGCGTGGCCACGGCGGCAGTGGCGTGGACCGCGACGACGCAGTATTCGTTTTATCCGCAGCTCTCGGTGCCGGCGCCGTGGCCGGGCTATGTCGTGTACGCTGCCTGGATGGTGCTGCCTTGTGCGTTGCATGCGATTGATGAGAAGAGGTTTGGCTGATGGCTCGGTTTGATAGGAGCTCGGCGGCGGGTGTGGCATATGGCTCGGCCGCGCCGGCGATTGAGGTGCGAGGCCTTAGTTTTGCCTATCCCGGGGCCGAGGCACCGGTGCTCGAGGGGCTTGATTGGCGTGTTTCCCAAGGTGCGTTTGCGCTGCTTGTTGGCGGTACCGGATCGGGTAAGTCGACGCTGCTGTCGCTGCTCAAACCCGAGATCGCTCCGGCGGGTACGCGCTCCGGCGAGCTGCGCGTGCTGGGCGAGCCCGTCGCCGACATGGATGTGCGGGCATCGGCGGAGCGCGTGGGTTATGTGTTCCAGGATCCCGAGAACCAGATCGTGTGCGAAACCGTGTGGCACGAGATGGCGTTTGGCCTGGAAAACTTGGGGCTAGCGCGTGATGAGATGCGCCGTCGCGTAGCTGAGACCAGCTATTTCTTTGGGCTGGAAGATTGGCTTCACCGCGATACTGACACGCTTTCGGGCGGTCGCAAACAGTTGCTGTCGTTGGCGGCCGTTCTGACGCTGCGCCCGCGCGTGCTGCTGCTCGACGAGCCCACGTCTCAGCTCGATCCCGTTGCCGAGAAGAATTTCCTGCACGCGCTGTTTCGCGTGAACCGTGAGCTGGGCTGCACGGTTGTTGTGGCTACGCATCAGCCGCGGCCGATGCTCGAGTATGCGACGTGTGCGTACCGGATTGAGGACGGTCGCGTGCGCGAGGTGGCGGATATGGCTTCTTTGGGACGCCGAGAATCGCTGTTGTCCGATGACATGTTGGGGTGGGGTGCCATCCGATGTGCAAATAAAGGAGTATTCAGCAGGCGTGAGGACAATTTGGGCTCTCTGGAGCCGCCCGGGGACGTATCGAGCGCGAAAAAAAGTTCGGAATTGGACAAATCGTCTGAATTTGTGGCGCAAACGTCGCTCGAGAACGGCTCGGAAGCCTTCCCGCGCACGGATGGAAGCAGAATACTCCAAAAAATGCACGCTGGGTCGGCTACCACCCTGGCAGGGAGCTGGTTTCGCTACGATCGCGCGGGCGGTTGGGTGCTGCGCGGGCTCGATGCGTCGTTTTCGGCTGGCGCGGTGCATGCGGTTGCGGGCGGTAACGGCTGCGGCAAGTCGACAATGCTTTCGGTGCTGGCGAAGACCGCCAAGCTGCAGCGCGGCCGCATGGTGCGCGGGGCGGCCTCGGCGGCGCTGCTGCCTCAGAATCCCAAAGCATTGCTGGTTGCCGAGACGGTTCGCGATGAGCTGATAGAATGGGCTTCGACCTGCGGATATGACGAGAACTTGGCGCGGGAGCGTGCGGCGCAACTGGGATTGGACGGCCTGGAGACGCGCCACCCCTACGACCTCTCGGGCGGACAGCGCCAGCTGCTCGCACTGGCAAAGCTGCTGCTGATCGGCCCCGAGCTGCTGCTGCTTGACGAGCCCACGAAGGGCTTGGACCTGGAGAGCCGCCGCATCATCGCCCGCGCCCTGCGTGACCATGCGAAGGCTGGCGGCACCGTCATTATGGCCACGCACGATCTGGATTTTGCCGAGCAGGTTGCCGATGACATTGCCATGATGTTTGACGGTGAGATCGCCTGCATGGAGCCGCCGGCCGACTTCTTTGCCGACAACGTGTTTTATAGGGCGTGATGGGATGACGGATTATCGCGTCGCGCGCCTGCTTACAAAACTGGAGATCCCGTTGCTGCTGGCGGTGCCAGCGGTGATGGCTGCGGCGTTGCTAGCGGGCGTTGAGCAGGCGGCACTTGCCATGCTGGTCGTGGTGGCGCTGGTGCTCGCGCTGTTCTTTGCGGGTTACGAGGCATCTCGTCCGGGTTTGCGCCAGATTATGCCCACGCTGGTGCTGGCGGCGCTGGCGGCGGCGGGGCGCATCCTGTTTGGGCCCATTCCCGACTTTAAACCGGTGAGC
This sequence comes from uncultured Collinsella sp., assembly GCA_900550825.1. Lineage (GTDB taxonomy): Bacteria > Actinomycetota > Coriobacteriia > Coriobacteriales > Coriobacteriaceae > Collinsella. The sequence goes on from URTZ01000009.1 coordinate 8,260, forward strand.
GCTATCGCCATTATCGCGGGGGCGACGCTTGGCCGCCGTAATGGTTTTATAGTTGGCGCGCTGGCGGCGCTGACCAGCAATTTCTTTTTTGGACAGGGCATGTGGACGCCGTGGCAGATGTATGCCTGGGGTCTGGTTGGCTATGTTGGCGGCGCGCTGGCGCATGCGGGCGCGTTCGACCGTGCGGATGGAACCGTGCGCATGCCGGCGCTGCTGACCTACGGCTTTGCTTCGGGTTTGCTGTACGGCGTTGTGATCAACGCCTACGACATTATCGGTTTTGTTCAACCGCTCACGTGGGCGGGTGCCGTGGCGCGTCTTGCCACTGCCGTACCGTTCGATATTACGCACGGCCTTGCGACCTGCGTGTTTTTGGCCGCCCTGTACAAGCCCTGGTGTCGCCGCATTAACCGTGTCGTCGTGAAATACGGGCTGTAAGGCATTTCGCGTTCCCTCACGAACTTGCGGTGGAATAGTTCTCGTTTTTGGCTATTTGCTGCCCAAACAGGAACTATTCCACCGCACCTTATAGGGGGAGAGGGGTCACATGATCTGTTTTCCTCTGTCCCCTAGAGGAATTACTTGGGGCTAGAGCTCTAGCGTGAGGGTGACGGGGCAGTGGTCGCTGCCAAAGATGTCGCCGCGGATGCCGGTGTCGCGAACGTTGGCGGCGATCGAATCGCTTACCAGAAAGTAATCGATGCGCCAGCCGGCGTTGTTCTTGCGGGCATTAAAGCGATAGCTCCACCAGCTGTAGACGCCCTCGACGTCGGGGTTTGCCGCGCGCCAGGTATCGGTAAAGCCGGCGTTGAGCAGCTCGGTAAACTTGCCGCGTTCCTCGTCCGAAAAGCCTGCGTTGCCGCGGTTGGACTTGGGGTTCTTAAGGTCGATCTCCTCATGCGCCACGTTAAAGTCGCCGCAGGTTACGACGGGTTTGCCGGTCTCGCGCTCGAGCGCGTTCAAAAAGCCGCGGTAGGCATCGTCCCAGGCCATACGCACGTCGATGCGCGCGAGCTCATTTTGTGCGTTGGGCGTGTAGACATCCACAAACCAGAATTTGTCGAACTCGAGCGCGCAGACGCGGCCCTCGGTCGCGGCTTGGGCGACGAGCTCGGCCGCCTCGCCCTCGCCGGCGTAGGGCAGCAGCGCGTCGGCGTGCAGCACGCGCAGCGGCTCCTGGCGGCTAAAGACCGCGGTGCCCGAGTAGCCCTTGCGCTCGGCGTAGCTCCAGGTTTGGTGATAACCGGGCAGGTCAATATCAACCTGGCCTTCTTGCAGCTTGGTCTCTTGCAGTGCCAGGATATCGACGTCGAGTTCTTGCGCGATCTGGATAAAGCTCGGGTCCTTTTTGAGCACGGCGCGCAGGCCGTTGACGTTCCACGAGGCGAAAGTGTAAGTCTGAGGCATGGTGTCCTTTCGACGGGGTTGGCAGGCTTAAGATTAGCGCAACAGGGGCGGGGTGGGATCCGCGCATGCTGACTTAAAGGCCGCATGCTGGGACGTCGCTCAACGCTGCCCGACTAACTAAGGACGGAGGACTCATATGGCGCAGGCAATATCGGACCCCAGGCAGGCCTCCGCCGCGCTGGCGGATCTGTTTGACACCCACAAGCGCGTGGTCTTCTTTGGCGGCGCTGGTGTTTCCACGGCAAGTGGCATCCCCGATTTCCGCAGCGTGGACGGCCTGTATCACCAGCAGTTTGCCTATCCGCCCGAGACCATGCTGTCGCATAGCTTTTACGAGGCGCATCCGGCGGAGTTCTTCGACTTTTACCGCACCAAGATGATCGCGCTTAACGCTAAACCCAACCGCTGCCACACCAAGCTGGCCGAGCTGGAGCGCGCCGGTAAGCTTGATGCCGTGGTGACGCAAAATATCGACGGCCTGCATCAGATGGCCGGCTCGCAGCGCGTGTTCGAGCTGCACGGATCGGTCCATCGCAACATTTGCCAGTCGTGCGGCACGGTCTATAGCGCCGAGTGGATTTGCTCGCGCGAGCACGAGGATGCCGCGGGCGTGCCTGCGTGCCCCGCGTGCGGCGGCCGCATCAAGCCCGATGTGGTGCTCTACGAAGAGCCGCTCGATGAACATGTGCTGACCGGTGCCGTTGCCGCCATCGCCGCGGCCGATGCCCTCATTGTGGGCGGGACCTCGCTCGTGGTGTATCCGGCGGCAGGCCTTACGCGATACTTTACCGGCGATACGCTGGCCATATGCAACCTTGCTCCCACCGATCAGGATGCAAATGCCGACCTGCTGATTTCTTGCGACATCGCGGCCGCGTTTGCGTTCTAGCCCGCGCGCGCGGATACAATAGAAAGACTGAGTGCAAAGCGACCCCGCCGCCAGCTCCCCAAGCTCGGCGGCGTGGGCATTTTAGGAGGATGTTCATGGCGAACGACAGCAAGACATGGCGGTGCGGAAAGTACGAGCTCAGCTTTGACCGTCCGCGCATCATGGGCGTCCTCAACGTGACGCCCGATTCGTTCAGCGATGGCGGAGAGCACTTCGACCCCGATGCCGCCATCGAGTACGGCCTGGCGATGCTCGACGCCGGCGCCGACATCATCGACGTGGGCGGCGAGTCCACGCGCCCTGGTTTTACCCCGGTCAACCCCGACGAGGAAGCTCGCCGCGTGCTGCCCGTGGTGCGCGCGCTGGCCAAGGAGGGCGCCATCGTCTCGATCGACACGCGTCATGTGGCGGTTGCCAAGGCGGCCGTGCGCTGCGGCGCCTCGATCGTCAACGACGTGACCGGCTTCACCGATCCCAAGATGGTCGAGTTTGTTAAGACGAGCACCTGCGGCGTCATCGTGATGCATGCCGGCGAGGTCGCCGCGCCCGCCCGCACGCACGCAACGGTGCAGCTCGATACCTCGGCTGCGGCGTTTGTTGCCGAGAAGGCACGCGAAGCGGCTGCCGAGGCCGCGCGCGAGGCCGAGAAGCCGGCCCGTCGCCGTCGCGGCAAGTTGCTGGGCGAGCCCAAGGTTGAGGCCAAGCTTCCGGGCGGTGTGGTACAGCCCTCACTGCCGTTTGGCGAGCCGGAGCCCACGTCCGAGCCTGCAACCGAGCTGGGGCAGGAGACGCCGGCCGCCGAGCAGGCTGCTGCCGCCGAGACCGTCGCGCCCGCGCCCGAGGCCGCGCCCGAGGCCACCGAGGCCGCATCGGAGTCCAATGACCGCCTGGCCGCCATGATGCGCCGCAGCGCCCGCCGCGAGGAAGCCTACGTGCCCACCTCGCAGCTCCGCCGCTTCACCCTGCCCGATTCGGCGCCCATCATGCGCCGCGTCATGGGCTTTCTGTCCGACCAGGCCCGCACACTCATCCATGCCGGCGTGTCGCGCGACCGCATCTGCATCGATCCTGGCCCGGGCTTTGGTAAGTCGGCTAACGAGGACATCGTCATCCAGCGCGAGACTGCCAAGATGGCGTCACTGGGCTATCCGCTCATGTGCGCCGTGTCGCGCAAGCGTTTTGTGGGCGCTGTCTCGGGCGTGACCGAGGCCGCCGAGCGCGATGCCGCTACGTTTGGCGTGTGCCTGGGCGCCATCCAGGCCGGTGCCAACATCGTGCGCGTGCACGACGCCACGGGTTTTGCGCAGTTCCTGAACGGTTACTGGGCCGTCGCCAAGCCGCAGCCGCGCCGCGCGTTTGTGGCCGTGGGCTCCAACCTGGGGCATCGCTGCGACAACATCCGCGCCGCGCGCGACATGATCGCCGAGATTCCGCTCACCTGCGTGTCCAACTCCTCCAAGATCTACGAGAGCGAGCCGGCCTACGAGACGCGCCAGGACGCGTTTGCCAACGCCGTCATCGAGATCAAGACCGAGCTGGCGCCGCTGGTGCTGCTCGACGAGCTCATGAAGATCGAGGCCGAGCTTGGGCGCGACCGCTCCAAAAAGGCCAAGGCCAACGGTCCGCGCACCATCGACCTGGACCTGCTCTGGATGGACGGCGAGACCCACGGCGGCAAAAAGCTGCGCCTGCCGCATCCGCTGATCGGCGAGCGCGATTTTGTGCTGGTGCCGCTCGAGGACTTGATGCACGACCCGGCGCGGTTCTTCCGCTACAACGGTGTCGAGGTCAAGGAGCCCGAGGACCGCGTGGGCCATATCGTGGGCGAATTGGGGCGTATGTAGATGATCGAGATGAATGCTGTTGCCGCCGGTACCGAGCTTGACGCCGCGCGCGACGCGGGCCGCGAGGGTGCGTCCGCGGGCTGGTGCGCTTGGAGCGCGGGCGATGCTTCGCTGACGTTTTCGCTGATCGTGCGCCCGGACGTGAACATGCATGCCTTCCACGGCCTGCCGTTTGTGGCTGCGATGGGCATGATGGACGCGCTCGTGGGCACGGCTTCGACGCCGGGGTTGGGCCTTGCCGGTAAGGTGGGTATCCAGTGGCCGAGCGATATCGTGTGCGGTGCGCCTGCGTTTGAGACGTCGCTCGCGCGTGTTGCCGTGAACGGCGGTGCCGCTGCTGCGGGCATGTTCGGTGCCGTGACGGTGGATATTGAGCGTTCGGCGCTGGGCGAGCTTGGTGTGGACGTGGCTGACGAAGCGCTGGTCGAGACGCTGGCCGCCGCCGTGCTGGCCCGCGTGGACGCTTGGGCGGTTGTTGCCAACACGCCGCAAGGCGCCGCAGGGCCGCTGGCTCCCGTGCTGGGCGAGTACTTCGACATGGTGCCGCTGCTGGGCCGCCAAGTTGCGGCGGTGTCGCCCAACGGCCTGCCGCTTGCGGTCGGTGTGTTTGCGGGCCTGGACATCTGGGGCCGCGCGACCATTAAGACCGATGCCGGCGAGCAGGAGTTTCCGCCCGAGGCCGTACGAATTCGCGGGCTGTAGCGCGGGGCGTTCGCGCCCAAAGATAGACATGACAACAAGACCCTCCTCGGCCTGTGCCGGGGAGGGTTTCGCCTATCTGGGGAATGGGTTGCCAGCGCCCTATTCCTCAAAACTGAAAAATTTTCGTTTTTGAGGAATAGGATTAAGGCAGCTCGGTCTTTCGCGAGGTATATTCGCTATAGAGCCTATTCCTCAAAACTGAAAATTTTTCAATTTTGAGGAATAGCGATAAAAGACCGCGAGGAGGCCCCAATGAAACTCATCAATAGAACGTCATATATGGACACGTTGACGAGCCTTATTGGCGTGCCGGACATCAAGGTCATCACGGGCATCCGTCGTAGCGGTAAATCAAAATTGCTCGAGGCCCTCCGCGATTACGTGGAGGCAAATCTGTCCAATTCGAATGTCATCCATATCAACTACAACCTCGATGAGTTCGAGAATCTGCTCGAGTATCACGCGCTGCTCGCCTATGTAAAAGAGCATCGAGTGTCCGGCAAACAAAACTTTCTGCTTATCGATGAAGTTCAGATGTGCGACGGTTTTGAGCGTGCGATCAACAGCCTCCACGCATCCGAGCAGTACGACATATTCATTACCGGATCGAATGCCTTTTTGCTGTCGAGCGATCTGTCGACGCTCTTTACGGGACGTACGTTTGAGATCGAGGTTTTCCCATTCTCGTTTGAGGAGTATCGACTCTATGGCGACGAGGGCGAGGTCGACCGCGACTTCGATGAGTACGCGAGAACCGGCGGTATGTCCGGCTCCTACCCTTATCCACTGCAGGAGCAGCGTTATCAATATCTCTCCAATGTCTTCAAAACGCTCATCGTGAGAGATATCGTGCAGCGGCATAACGTGAGAAACGAATCGGCGCTGCTGCGCATTGCCGATTACATGATGGACAACGTATCCAACATAACGTCGGCACGTAACATTACGGATATTTTGAACGCGGATGGGCTAAAGATAACGAACAAGACGGTCGGCACGTACATGGGGTGCCTGTGCGATGCGTTTGCCTTCTATAAAGTTCGTCGGTACGACATCCGCGGCAAAAAATACCTTAAGAGCGGCGAGAAGTATTACCTGGCAGACCACGCGTTCAAATACGCGCTGCTCGGTACACGTGATATGGATTGGGGACGCGTATACGAGAACATGGTGGCAATCGAGCTGCTGCGCCGCGGATACGAGGTATACGTCGGCGTGCTCTATAAAAAGGAAATAGACTTTGTAGCAATCAAGCGAAGCGAGAAGCTCTACATTCAGGTGAGCGACGACATCAGCTCGGATAAGACATTTGAACGCGAGATTTCACCACTGCTGAGCATTGGCGACGCGTACCCCAAGATGATTCTCGCCCGCACGCATCACGAGGCCACGGACCGCAATGGGGTGCAGATCGTGGACCTGGCGAGGTGGCTGTGCGACGAGGCCTAGCAGAAAGCCCTATTCCTCAAAACTGAAAATCTTTCGATTTTGAGGAATAGGGCCGATGCGTTGCCTAGTTCGCCGCTCGCGCTCGTGCTCGACTTAAGCCCCTGTCCTATCCCAGCTCCTGCATGCGGCGGTAGATTTCGCAGATACCCTTGATGGTGAGCTGTCCGTCGACCACGTCGAAGGCATCGGTCGAATCGGCGACGATGCTGGCGAGACCGCCCGTGGCGATAACGGTGGCATCCTCGCGGCCCAGCTCGCGCTTCATGCGCGCGACCAGGCCCTCAGCCATGGCGGCGGCGCCCGTTACGGCGCCGACCTTGATGCACTCCTCGGTATCGCGGCCGATGGCGTGCTCGGGCGCCTCGAGCGGCACGCTGGCGAGCTTGGCGGCACGGGCGGCAAGCGCGTCCATGGAGATGCGGATGCCCGGCGCGATCGCTCCGCCAATGTAATAACCGTCCTCATCGATGACGTCGATATTGGTCGCGGTGCCAAAGTCCACCACGATTGCCGGCGCGCCGTAGAAAGTCTCGGCCGCAACGGCGTTGGCGACGCGATCGGCACCTACGGCCTGGGGGCGCGCCGCGCGCAGCTTGGTCACCGCGGCCGTCTGCGGCCCGATGACGATGGCGTCCGCGGCAATGCGGTCGGCCACGGCGTGCCACTCGCGCGAGAGCTGCGGCACCACGCCCGCAAAGGCGATTGCGTCGACCGCATCGAGCGAAAGGCCGTACATCTTAAAGAAACCCATCAGGCGCACGTGGATCTCGTCGGCGGTATAGGAGCGGTCGGTGGGCATACGCCACGACTGCACCAGCTCGTCTCCGTCAAACAGGCCCATGGCCGTCTGCGTGTTTCCCATATCGATAGCGAGCAGCATGTCTACTCCCAGTGTTGGCATAAAAGGACGCGCACCATTGTATACGCGCCGCCGACGGCGCTCGGCTGCGATTCGTTTACGGTGATAGGGGCTGAGGGGTTTTAAATATGAAGGAATTATGCTCTACGAGATTTTCCTTGCCGCTTACCGAACTCCCGCGTAATATTCTTTCTCGCGCACATGAAGCGCCCAGACATTGCGGGGTGGAGCAGTCTGGTAGCTCGCCGGGCTCATAACCCGGAGGTCGTAGGTTCAAATCCTGCCCCCGCGACCAAGAACTTGCAGCTCGTCGGCCTAGCCGGCGAGCTTTTTTGTTATTTCGGGACCGTGTTTTCGATCCAATTCTCGGCCTCTCAAACAAAATCTCGATCTGTAACATCTAGACCCGATTTGGGCGGCTAGGTGTTACAGATCGAGATATACCGGTGGGCTTGGTCGTGTTTGTCTAAATCTGTAACACGAGGGACGGTTTTTGCCGAGTAACCGTTACAGATTGAGATTTTCTAGCAGGCGGGTTTGGTTTGTCTCGATCTGTAACAGGTAGGGGTCAAAAGTGGGCCTAGCTGTTACAGATCTAGATTGTTGAGGATGGGCCGAGAGGAATGTCTCGATCTGTAACAGTAAGACCCGGTTTTGTCGCGTAACTGTTACAGATTGAGATAAACCGACGGGCCGCCCCGCCCATCCCCATCCACCTGCCGCTACCTGCTGTCCGCCGATTTCCGTTGCGCTGCTGTATTCCCATGCCATATCCTCTAGATAACTACGCGGCATCATCGCCGCCGCGCCTACAAGAGAGGAATGTCCATGACCACACCTGCATCCAAGCTGCTCCAGCCCATTACGGTTGGCCCCCTTGAGCTCAAGAACCGCATTATGTTTCCGCCGCTGACCACCGGCTACGAGGAGCGTGACGGTTCCATCGGCGAGCGCAGCCTGGCTTTTTACGAGCGCTTGGCCCGTGGCGGCGTGAGCTACATCGTCATCGGCGACGTCGCTCCCGTCATGACCGCAAGCCCCACGCCCAAGCTGGCAACCGACGCCCAGATCCCCACGTTTAAGGCGCTGGCCGACGCCGTCCACAAGCACGGCGCCAAGGTCGCGCTGCAGCTGTTCCACCCCGAGTACGATGTGCCCGGTGTCGGCCGCATGGTCATGGGATCCATGGCCGCCGCCAAGGCCGCGCAGGAGGCCAAGGCCGCCGGCGACGAGGAGACCTTTGCCGCCAAGATGGCCGAGTCCAACGAGATCCGCAACCAGGCCTACGCCAAGCTGCATCACGACATGCAGCACTTTGTGAACGAGGCGAGCGTAGAGCAGCTCACCCAGATCAAGGAGGCCATCGCTGCCTCGGCCGCTCGCGCACAGCAGGCCGGGATCGACGCTATCGAGGTCCACGGCGACCGCCTGGTGGGTTCGCTGTGCTCGGCCATCCTCAACCAGCGCACCGACGAGTACGGTGGTTCGTTCGAGAACCGCGTTCGCTACGCGCTGGAGGTCGTCGCCGCCATTAAGGAGGCCGCGCCGCAGCTGATGGTGGAGTACAAGCTCCCCGTGATCATGGAGAACCCCGACGGCACGCCGCGCGGCAAGGGTGGCCTGCAGCCCGACGAGGCCTGCGAGTTCGCCAAGCTGCTCGAGGGTACGGGCATCGATATGATTCAGGTCGCACAGGCCAACCACACCGGCAACATGGGCGACACCATTCCGCCCATGGGCGCCATGCCCTACAACTGGACGCTGCCCGTGGCCGAGCGCGTCAAGGCCCTGGTCTCCGTGCCGGTGGCAACCGTCGGCCGCGTTGTCTCGGTTGAGGCCGGCGAGAAGATTCTGGAAGACGGCGCCGCCGACATCATCGCCTATGGCCGCTCGCTCATGTGCGACCCCGACATTGCGCTGAAGGCCGCCACGGGTGAGCCCATCCGCGAGTGCCTCAACTGCAACAAGGGCTGCGTCGATGCGATTCAAAACCGCAAGTACATCTCGTGCGTGCTCAATGCCGAGAACGGCGATGAGGCAACCATCGCCATTAAGCCGGGCGAGGGCGACAAGAAGATCGCCGTGGTGGGCGGCGGCATCGCCGGTCTGGAGGCCGCGCGCGTGGCGGCCAAGCGCGGCTACGACGTGACCGTCTACGAGGCGAGCGATCATCTGGGCGGCCAGATTGTGCTGGCGGCCGCGCCTCCGCGCAAGGACGAGATCATGCGCTCGGTCGAGTACTACGAGAAGATTCTGCCCGGCCTGGGCGTGAAGGTCGAGCTCAACCATGCCGCTACCGCTGAGGACCTCAACGCCGCCGACGCTGCGATTGTGGCCGTGGGCGCACACGACGTGGTCATCCCCGTTCCGGGTGCCGATTCGGAGAAGGTCGTCTCGAGCTGGGACGTGCTGGCCGGCAAGGTGGAGCTCAGCGGCCGCGTCGCCGTCATTGGCGGCGGCCTGGTGGGCACCGAGACTGCCGAGTACCTGCTGCAGCACGGCTGCGAGGTGGCGATCGTGGAGATGCTCGACAAGATTGCCGCGGGCGAGTCCGAGACCATTCTGCCGCTGATTATGAGCGACTTTGCAGAGCACAACGTGGAGCAGCATGTTAAGACCCGCCTGACCGCCATTACCGACGAGGGCGTGGAGGCTGTTCGCACCACCGAGGACGGCGCCGAGGAGTCGGTGAAGATCGCCTGCGATTACGTGGTGATGGCCGTGGGCTCCAAGGCCAACGCGTTTGACCTGGATGGCGTGACGGTGCCCGTGACCTGCGTGGGCGACTGCTCGGGTGAGCGCACCGCCGACATTGCGAGCGCCATTCGCACGGCGTATCACGCGGCCAACGAGCTGTAGTTGAGCATCGCGGCCAGGCGGGACGGTAGCACGGATTCGTTTCGCCCGGCTGTGTCCCGTCGGGTGTCAATCGGTGCGGGGCCTGCAAGCGCAGCAGGTCCCGCCCTTTTTGTTTTGCTCCGGTGGATGGCAATGCGCGGTAATCATGAGGAGTGAGGACGTCTACTGCCTTGCAGATCACTCAAAATTATTGAGGGAGGGGTTAATAACTATATCCTCTATACCAAAGGACATAAAGAGATGCCAATTTTGTTGACAAGCGAATGACGATTAGCTGCGAGTCAGCTACCAGCGTAAATAATCGATAAAGAAATGTCGTAATTTGGTGCCAAATGCCCAGATAACGCCGCGTCTATTTTAATTAACTGCTTTGAGCAAACAGTAAAATGCTACTATCTAACTTGCACGTAAGAAAGCAGATTAACGGCTAAGGCTAAGAAGTGGCAGGTATGTCGGAAGCAACTAGGACTCGCACGCATGCGCCCGAGGTTAGGCAGCGCGCCGTCGAGATCCTCCAAGAGGGGGTCGGTCATCGCGCCCTCGCCGCGGAGCTTGGCATTCCCCAGGCCACGGCTCGTCAGTGGGCCCGCGCGTATGCTGTGGGCGGTGCCGACGCCGTTCTCAACGCCGGTTCGCATCATCACACCTATTCGTACGAAGTTAAGCTCGCCGTGGTTAAGGACCGTTTGGAAAACGGCCTGACGGTTCGCGAGGCTATGATCAAGCACAAGATTCCCAGCGAGTCTTCAGTCAAGGCTTGGTGCCGCCAGTATCGCGAGAGCGGTGAGTCCGCGCTGGTCGATAAGCCGCGCGGCCGCAAGCCGCGCGTTAAAAAGGCGGAATAGCAAACGGGATGGTGCGCCCACAGGGGCGCATTTTTCTTGCCGCCCCTCTGCTCCAATGCGGACAGACTCCTTACCCCGCACGTACAAAACTCCCCAGTTGACCGAAAACCCGCCGCCGCTACTCATCAATTGAGCTATAACGTTAAACAATTGCAGCGTTTTTGCATGGGGGAGTGATGGTATGACGCTACTGTATTTCCTTACCCTGTTTCCGCTGGTACCGGCGCTGGGCATGCTGCTCGCGCGCGGTGACCGCGCCCGCGATGCGGTGGGGCTCATAGGTTCCGGCATCATTATGGCGGTGACAGTTGTAGTCGCCGTCATGTTTTTTGGCGCGGGCCCGCAGAGCTTTGAGGTTGCCTCCGGCACCTCGCATGTGCTCTCGATCATCAGCTCCGCCATCGATGTCATCCTGTGCGCCGTCATCCTATACAACGCGTATAAATATAGGAACGCGCTCACCACGGTGCTCGGCATAGTCCAGCTGGTGGGCTCGCTCGCCTTTGCAGCCATGACGCTGCCCGCGGCCGAAGCCGTCACGGCAACGCCGCTCTACCTGGATTACATGAGCGTGATCATGGTGCTCGCCGTCGGCATTGTCGGCAGCCTTATCTGCGTGTATGCCCTGGGCTACATGAAGGACTTCCAGGCCCACGACGAGCACGAGGCCGCGCTGCGCGGGCAGACCGCGCCCGACCGTCGCCCGCAGTTCCTGGCGCTTATGTTCCTGTTCCTCTCGGCCATGTTCGTCATCGTGACGAGCGACAACCTTGAGTGGCTGTTCTGCGGCTGGGAAATCACCACCGTGTGCTCGTTCCTTATGATTGGCTACACGCGCACGCCCGAGGCCATCAAGAACGCCTTCACCCAGATCATCCTCAACATGCTGGGCGGTATCGCGTTTTTGGCCGGACTCATGTACCTGCACGTTAACGGCATGCCGTTGACCATCTCGGGCATGATCGAGCTTTCCGGCGCCGGAACCGCGCAATCCGCGCTGCTGGTGATGCCGGTCATCCTGCTGTCGCTCGCCGCGCTCACCAAGGCCGCACAGATGCCGTTCCACACTTGGCTGCTCGGTGCCATGGTTGCCCCCACGCCCACGAGCGCCCTGCTGCATTCGTCCACCATGGTCAAAGCCGGCGTGTTCCTAATGGTCAAGCTGAGCCCGCTCTATGCCATCTATCCCGTGACCGGCTTTATGGTCACGAGTGTGGGTGCCATCACGTTTTTGCTCGCTGCCCTCATGGCCATCTCGCAGAGCAACGCCAAACGCGTGCTCGCGTACTCCACCATTTCCAACTTGGGCCTCATCAGTGCCTGCTTGGGTGTCGGCGCGCCCGAGGCCGTGTGGGCCGCCATCTTCCTGATCCTGTTCCACACGGTGGCCAAATCGCTGCTGTTCCTGTGCGTGGGCACCGCCGAGCATCATATCGGCAGCCGCAATATCGAGGACATGGACGGTATGTTCAGCCGCATGCCGCACCTGACGCGCCTGATGATGCTGGGCATCATGGGCATGTTTGTGGCGCCGTTTGGCATGCTCGTGTCCAAGTGGGGCGCCCTGGTGGCGTTTGCGCAGACCGGCAACGTGCTCATGATCATGGTGCTTGCCTTTGGCTCGGCCGCGACGTTCTTCTTCTGGGGCAAGTGGCTTGCCAAGCTTTCGGGCGTCGATCCCACGGCTCAAAACGTTGAGGTCAATGTCCATAAGACCGAATGGATGGCGCTCAACACCATCGCCGCGCTACTGATTCTGTGCTGCGTGGCGTTCCCGGTTATCTCGAGCGGCCTGGTGTCGCCTTACTTGGCCATGGTGTTTGGCCGCGTGCCGTACGTTATTGGCAAGGACGCCATGTATCTGATGGTGGTTATCGTGGCGTTTATCGCCGTGGTGCTGCTGACTTCATTCCGCGTAAGCAACAAACCGCACGTAAACGTATATCTTTCGGGCGTGGGAACCGACAATTACCGCCATTTCCGCGGCTCGATGGGACACGAGGTGAAGGCCGAAAAGCGCAATTGGTACTCGGAGGACGCCCTTGGCGAGAAGCGTATTGGCCCCGCGGGTAGCGTCGTGTGTTGCAGCATTATCTTGTTTGCGCTGCTGTGTTGCGCGTGGATTGGGCCCGAGCGACTTGCCATGAGTGCGCCCTCGGTGCTGCGCGGTAAGTATTTCGAAGGCTCGGGCGTCGTGGGCATCTTTATTGGTACCGTGGCGTTTGCCTTGCTGGCGCCGCTTGTGGGCGGTTTGATTGACGGCCTTGACCGCAAGCTGTCCGCTCGCATGCAGGGTCGCGTGGGGCCGCGTCTGCTGCAGCCCTTCTACGACGTTGCCAAGCTGCTGCGCAAAGCCCCTGCCAGCGTAAACACCATGGACGATACCTACATGGCGTGCGCGCTCATCTTTACCGTGGTGGGCGGCGGCATCTTTGTGTCGGGCTCCAACACGCTGCTGTGCGCCTTTATGGTGACGCTCGCCGCGATCTTTGTGGTGTTGGCCTCTGCGTCGACGCAAAGCCCGTTTGCCCAGGTTGGCGCCGATCGTGAGTTGCTGCAGGTTATGAGTTATGAGCCCGCCGTTCTGCTGATGAGCGTGGGCCTGTATCTTGCCACCGACAGCTTCGATTCCATCGCCGTGACGGGGCAGTCGGCCCCCATCATCGTGTACAGCGCGCCCATTTTCCTCGCACTGCTCGCGGTGCTTACCATCAAGCTGCGCAAGTCGCCGTTCGATCTTTCGTACTCGCATCACGCGCATCAGGAGATTGTCCAGGGCGTCGCCACCGAGATGAGCGGCGGCACGCTGGCCAAGATGACCCTTATGCACTGGTGCGAGACCGTGCTGTTTTTGATGTGGGTGGGCATGTTCTTTGTTTGGGACAACCCGGTGAGCTGGCTGGTCGCCCTGGTCGTGATGGCCGCGACGTATTTTGTCGAGGTCCTGATCGACAACACCTTTGCCCGTAGTACCTGGCGCAGCTGCTTTAAGCTCGGCTGGGGCGTGGCGCTGGTGTTTGGCCTGCTCAACCTTATGCCCATCCTCGTCGACGTGTTTATTTAGGAGGCGGCATCCATGGATCATAAAATGTCGCGCTCGCCGTGGGTTATTCATTACGACGGCTCGAGCTGCAACGGATGCGATATCGAGGTGCTGGCCTCGCTCACGCCATTGTTCGATGCGGAGCGCTTTGGCGTGGTCAACACCGGCAACCCCAAGCATGCGGATATCTTTTTGGTGACAGGCTCGGTCAATGCTCAGAACCTGCCCGTTGTGCGTCAGATTTACAACCAGATGCTCGAGCCCAAGTGCGTGGTGGCGTGCGGCATCTGCGCGTGTTCGGGCGGCGTGTTCCGCGATGCCTACAACGTGATCGGCGGCGTGGACCGCGCGATTCCCGTGGACGTGTACGCGCCCGGGTGCGCCATTCGCCCCGAGACGGTGATCGATGCCATCGTGGAGGCGTGCGGCATCCTGGACCAGAAGGAGGCCGTGATGCGCGCCGGTGGCGATCCGCTCACCGTAGGCGGTGCCGCTACCTGGGACGGTGGCGTTGAGCTGGGCGAGGACGGGTTTGTGGCTGCTGCGGAGGCCGGCGACGCGACCGCCGCTGCAAGGGAGGCCGAGTAATGCAAAAGGCAATCTATACCACCGTCGGGATCGACGAGCTCCTGCCGCATGTCCAGGCGCTCAAGGGCGTCGGCGCGCGCTTTGTGCAAATGCATGCCGAGCGCAACGTCGACGACGGCACGTATCGCCTGGTCTATACGTTTATCAACGTTCGTGCTGCACAGGAGCAGATCGCTCAGGATGGCAGCTATGCGATCGAGAACCTGGTGGTCGAGGGCATCGACCAGTACCAGGAGATTCCGTCCATCAGCTCGTATTATCCGGCGGTATTCCCGTTTGAGAACGAGGCGCACGACCTGTTTGGGCTTGCCATTACCGATATGCAGATCGACTTTAAGGGCTTTTTCTACCAGGTCTCGACTGCCGAGCCCATGAGCGTTATCACACCCGAGGTGAAGGCCGCGCGCGAGAAAGCCATGAAGGTCCGCGCGGTTGCAGAGGCCAAGGCGCGCAAGGCTGCGGCCGAAAAGGCTGCCGCTGCCACGGCCACTGCGGGGGAGGGCGCCGCAGGTGCCGGCGATGCTGCGGGCGCTGCCGTCGCTCAGCCCGCTGCGGCTGCCGGCTCCGATGCTCAGCATGACGAGGCTGTTGCGAAGGCCGCGCTCAAGGCTGCCGAGATGGAGGCAAAGCTCGCCGCCATGGATCCCGAGAAAGCGGCCAAGGTCCGCGCGGCGCTTGCCGCCAAGGTCGCCCGCGACAAGCAGAAAAAGGAGGCGTAAGGTCCATGGCACATCGCTCCGTTATTCCGTTTGGCCCGCAGCACCCGGTGCTGCCCGAGCCGCTTCATCTGGACCTGGTGATCGAGGACGACCGCGTCATCGAGGCAATTCCGCAGATCGGTTTTGTGCACCGCGGCCTCGAGAAGCTCACCGAAAAGCGCGATATGCATCAGTTTGGCTACATCGCCGAGCGCAT
Organism: uncultured Collinsella sp.; assembly: GCA_900550825.1. GTDB lineage: Bacteria > Actinomycetota > Coriobacteriia > Coriobacteriales > Coriobacteriaceae > Collinsella. The sequence goes on from URTZ01000009.1 coordinate 23,660, forward strand.
CTGCGGCATCTGCGCCGTGGGCCACAGCTACGGCTATGCCAGCGCCTGCGAGCGTATGCTCGACATCGAGGTGCCCGGCCGCGTGCAGTATATCCGCACCATTCTGCACGAGCTTTCGCGCATTCACTCGCATTTGCTGTGGCTGGGCCTGCTCGCCGATGCCTTTGGCTTCGAGGCGTTGTTCTATCGTTCGTGGACCCTGCGCGAGCAAATTCTCAAGATTTTTGAGAGCACTTGCGGCGGGCGCGTGATTCTGTCGATTAACGAGATCGGCGGCCTTAAGCACGATATCGAGGACTCCGAGCTGGCGGGCATTGTCCAGACGCTCGACGCCATGCGCCCCGACTACGAGGCCCTGGTGCATACGTTTTTGGACGACGACAGCTGTGGCGAGCGCCTGCATGGCGTGGGCGTGATCAGCAAGAAGGATGCGCTGAATCTGTCGATGGTCGGCCCGTTTGGTCGCGCCTCGGGCGTGGATTACGACGTGCGCATGTTCGGTGACGGCGCCTATGCGGGTCTGGCCGCGTTTGAGCCCATCGTTGCTACCGATGGCGATTGCTATGCCCGCTGCCAGGTGCGTTGCGCCGAGGTCACGCAGGCCATGGACATCATCAAGGAGCTTGTGGGCAAGATTCCTCACGACGGTATCGGCGGGCGTACCAAGCTCACGCCGGCCGACGGCGCGCGCGG
>URTZ01000010.1 GCA_900550825.1 uncultured Collinsella sp.
GGACTGCTCAAACGAAGTCTGTTCGGGCGTGCCGATGAGCGGCGTGGTGAGATGGATGAGGAGGGTATTGGTAGGCATGATGCGGGCGCACACGGCGGCCAAAAAGCTGCTGTCAACGCCGCCGGAAAACCCGATGGCCACGCGCCCGTATGCCAAAAGCAGCTGTTCGAGCGCCGATAGCTTGTCTTGAAGCTCCTCTGCGGGTGCCGTGGTGTCTAAAATCATGAAACGTTCCTTATCGTTGAGTACTCGATCGAAAACTATAATCCTAATGCGTTACTTGCCATAAGACTTCTATCTGTGTAACGAAAGTGCAATATGGCATATACGTTATATACAAGTTGCCAAATGCGGTAGAGTTGCAGCAACGCGACAGCGAGAGTCGATGGGGGATCGATATGATCAAGGCTGTTATTTTTGACATGGATGGAACGCTGGTCGATACCGAGCGTTTGGGGATTAAGGCCTGGAAGGCAGGCGCCGCTGAGCTTGGGCTCGCGATTGATGATGCGCTGATCCATCAGTTTATCGGTCGCACGCTGCCCGATGTCATGGACATCCTTGATGAGCATTACGGCAGCCACGAAACCACCGAGGCGGTCTATGTCCGCCACAAGGAGATTCGCGACGAGATGGTCAAGACCGAACTGGAACTTAAGGCCGGCGCCGCCGAGTGCCTAGACGAGCTGCTAGCTGCGGGCTATCACGTGGGCCTAGCGACGTCGTCGCGCCTCGTTACGGCCGAGCGCAACCTTAAGATGGTTGGCCTCTTTGACAAGTTTGAAACGGTAACGTGTGGCGAGGACGTCGTGCACGGTAAGCCCGACCCCGAGATGTATCTGCTCGCCTGCGAGCGCGCGGGCTTTGCCCCCGAGGAGTGCGCCGTGGTCGAGGATTCGCGCAACGGCTGCGTCTCGGGTATCACGGCCGGCTGCCATGTCTTTGCTGTGCCCGATATCGTGCCGCTGCCGCAGGACGTGGTGGATGGCTGCGAGGTCGTGCTCGACACGTTGTTCGATCTGGCGGCGGCGGTCAAGGCCGCACGCTAGACAATTGCGGCGTTGAAGCGAGTAATTGGCCGTCTTTGCGTAAGCGGCGTTTTGGCATACTGGCCGACGTGCTATAGATACGCGCCTAGGTTGATGGCCGTGGCGTCGGTCTGGGTGTTTGCCTGGGTGCTGGCGCGCTCCAGTAGGAACGGACGTACCAATTCTTGGCGGTTGATATCCTCGGCGGCGGTGGCTGCGGTGACGGTGCGTGCTGCAGAGCCGACGTGGATATGCTTGGTCTTTGTCGGGACCTTGTTCTCGATTTGCTCCATGAGCAGTTGGACACCCTTGCGGCCAATCTCGTAGCCCGGGGGCGCTACCGTAGTGAGCGGGACCGATCCGCTCCAAGCGAGTGGGTTGCCGTCGCATCCGGCCACGCGAACCTGCTCGGGGACGGAGATGCCTTTGTCGACCAATGCCGAGATAACGCCCGAGGCCAACACGTCGGTCAGACCGACGACAAAATCGGGGCGTTCGTTGGCAGGGCGCCCGGCAATCTGAGCGCCAATGCTGTAGCCGTCGGCTGCGGTATTCCACTCTACGGCGTCAATGACCTCAATTTTGATATCGGGATGCAGGGCGAGGGCCTTGTGAATGCCAAGGACGCGCAGGGTGAGCTGCATGAATGCCGCTCTGCCCACAACGGTGATATGGTGTGCGCCGCGGGCGATGGCGAGCTCGGCGATAATGCGCCCCTGTGCCTCGTTGTCGGCCGCTACGTAGTAGCCGGGCTCGGAGCAATGGATGTCCAGGTGGACAATCGGCACGGGCATCTTGGTCATAGCGGGGTGCCAGTCGGGGGATGCCATGGGCTGAACCATGACGCCGGACATCTGGGTGCCCATAAAGTAGCGCAGGTAATGGTCCTGGAGAATATCGTCGTTATCGGCGTTGGCGATGAGCAGGTCGTAACCGTGCTTTCGGGCCTCGTTATGGGCACCGCTGGCAATTTGGAGCGAAAAGCCGTGATCGAGACGGGGGAGCACCAGGCCAAAGGACTTGGTGGCGCCGCCCGCGAGCTGACGAGCGCTTTGGTTGGGCAGGTAGCCCAGTCGATTGATGGTTTCGTTAATGAGCTTGAGGGTCTCGGGACGCAACTTTTCGGGATGGTTGAGCGCGTTGGAAACCGTGCCCAACGAAACCCCGGCTTCGCGCGCGACGTCGCTGATTTTAACCTTTGCCATAGCGGCCCCTTTGATGCGTTTCAAGTACAAGCCAGATTGTAGCATCGCCCGCCCCTGGGGTGTCAAAGCCCACCATGTTGAAAACCACCACAAAGGTGCCTGTCCCCCTTTGTGGTGGTTTGGGGTGTGGCTGTTGCCGTAAAAACGGCAATCCTTCTGGTCAGCGGGCGTGATGCGTGAGGATACACTGGCCCCACTCAAATGACACTGCGAAAATGGGGAGGGCATATGGCCGCCGCAAAGGACTACCAGAGCTATCTTAAGAACAAGTGCATCGTCGGTTACGGCATCGTCAACGGCATCGTTAACGCGCTCATCTTTATGGGCATGCACGCGGGGGACGCCGATATTACCTTTGCCGCCGGTAAGGTTGTCGAGGAGATTGCGCTGACAGGCGCCCTGCTTGGTCTCATTTTGACCTGGTGCGTGGTGCCGCTGACCAAGATGGATTTCAACAAGGGCGTTTACCCGGGCAATTCCGAAGGCTATGGTTGGCTGGCCAAGCTGCCCAAAAAGTCGATTCCCCTGTCGATCGTCGTTGGCATCATTGCCCTTGTAGTTGCCACGCCCCTTGCATGGCTTTGCACTTTTGTGCTCCCGCTGCCGCTTTCGCGCACGGGCATGATGATCTTTAAGGGCGTTATGTGCGCTGTTGCCGGCTGTGTGAGCGGCTACGTCGTCATCGGTGCCACCACCGCGGGCGTCGACGCTGGGGAAGTCGCCGCGACTGCCTAGGATTTTCCAACAATCAAACTTTCTCTTCAAAACGGTCGGCCCGAGCAAAGGGGTCGGCCGTTTTGCTTTTCACGAGAAAAAGCAGATGCCCTTTAGGCCCGCCGTCAGAATTGCCGTATCTACGGCAATGGCTCTGATGCCGTCCGTATTGCGCTCCAGCCTATATTTGCCTCGACAAGACGCGCGGGCTCAAAGGGGTTCAATGCCCGCGTGAAACGGAAAAGAAAGGAACCAACACATGGCTAAAGCTAAAGCTGTGGCAGAGGAGAAGGGTGCCGAGAAGTTCATGCTTCTCCCCGTTCTCGTTCTGATCCTGGCCCAGATGGGCACTTCGGGCGATAACGGCGCCCTTTCGCTCGCCGCAACCGCCCTGACGCAGGACCTCGGCGCCACCACCGCCGACATCCAGCTCGCCAACATGGTCTACTCCCTCATGGCCGGCGCCTTTATGATCGCCGGTGGCATGATGGGTACCATCATCGGCTGGAAGAAGAACTTCCGCATGGGCGCCCTGCTGTGCGCCGCCGGCGAGGTCGTCCTTGCCGTTTCCCCCAACATGACCGTCTTCATTTGGGGCGGCCGTACCCTCGTGGGCTTCGGCGCGTCGTTCATGATTCCCTCGGTTCTGGGCCTCGTTCCCAAGATCTATCACGGTAAGAACCGCGTGCTTGCCTTTGGCTGCATAGGCGCCGCCTCCGGCCTTTCCGCCCTGCTGCCGCTGCTGCTTTCGATCGTGCTCATGGCCGCCGGCATGCGCGTGACGTTCTTCGTCCTCGCCGCCTACTTTGTACTCGTGTTCCTGCTGTCCTTCAAGCTGCCCGAGATCGAGCAGTCCGATGAGAAACTCAAGTTCGATGGCGTCGGCGTTGCCCTTGCCGCAACCGGCCTGTTCCTGTTCCTGGTCGGCGTGTCCCGCATCACCGCTTGGGGCCTCGTCGAGCCCTTCCCGGCATGCCCCTTCACCATCGCCGGTATCTCCCCCTGCCTGCCCATGGCTGTCCTGGGCGTGATCATCCTCATCGTTATGATCAACGTCGAGAAGAAGGTCGAGGAGAAGAACGGCTTTGCCCTGCTGCCCCAGTCCTTCCTTAAGACCCCGCAGGTCCTCGCCGGTCTCGCCGCCTCCGCCATCACGTTCTTCTTCATGGGTGTTCAGTCCATTCTGATGGCCCCCTACCTGCAGCTCGTTGCTGGCTGGTCTCCGGCTATCGTTGGTGTGCTCTCCATCGTCGTTGGCGTTCCGACCTTCGCCTTCTCCATCGGTATCCCCAAGTTCATGCCGAAGGCTAACCCGCGTCGCGTCATCCAGGTCGGCTACCTCACCCTTGCCGCCGCCCTGATCATCATGGCGTTCTCCGTTACGCTCGACGCTGCTTCCATGCCGGGCATTCTCATTGGCTGCGTTGTTGCCGGCTCGGGCGCCGGTATCGTTTCCGCCCAGGCCAACAACGTTGTCGCCCTTGCCGTGAACGAGCGCGACGCTTCCCAGTCCGGCGGCATTCAGACCACCATGCGTAACGTTGGCCAGGCCATCGGCATTGCCCTGCTGGGTGCCGTGCTGCTCTTTGGTATCACCAACTCCGTGAAGGATGCAGCCGCTAACGATTCCCGCATTTCCGAGTCCACCGTCGCCGCTATTTCCGAGCGCAATATCGACCTCGTCTCCGATGAGAACTTCCGCGCTTCTATTGAGGACATCGATATGAGCGATGAGGAGCGCGACGCCCTGGTCGAGATCAATGCCCAGTCCCGCTTCAACTCCACGCGTTTCGCTTACTACGTGGGCGCTGCCATCATCGTGCTTGGCCTGGCCACCACCCCTGCTATCAAGAAGTTCTCCAAAGAGGAGGAGTAGGTCATGAAGAAGCTGTACTTTAACGGCGACTTTGTTCCCATGACCGGCGAGGGCGATACTTTTGAGGCCCTGCTGGTTGCAGACGACGGCACCATCGCGTTTACCGGCTCGCTCGAGGAGGCTCGCGCTCAGGCAGAGGATGCCGAGGAGATTGATCTCAACGGCGCCTGCCTTATGCCCGGTCTGATTGACCCCCACAGCCACATCTCTGGCTGCACGCAGTACATCGTGGCTGCCGACCTTAACGGCGCGGCGGATTTCGATGAGATCGTCGAGCGTCTGGCTGCCTTTGCCGAGCAGCGCGGCATTGGCGAGGACGGCGTGATCATGGGTGTTTCCTACGACCAGAATTCCCTGGCCGAGCATGAGCACCCTAACCGTCACGTGCTCGACCGCGTGAGCGAGACCATTCCGGTTATCGCCGTCCACGCTTCGAGCCACATGGTTGTTGCCAACACCAAGCTGCTGGAGCTTGCCGGCATTACCGCCGAGACTCCCGATCCCGAGGGCGCTCGCTACGGCCGCGAGGCCGACGGCACGCCGGACGGTTACTGCGAGGAGCCAGGCGCTATGTGGCCGGTCTTTGCCGTGATTCAGCCGCGTCAGAAGATGGACATGGACGTCATGATCGGCGAGATGCAGGACATCTACCTGGAAAACGGCATCACCACCTGCCAGGAGGGTGCTACCACCGCCGACTTCGCAGCGCTGTTCTGCGGCCTTGCGAACAAGGGCCTGCTCAAGATGGACGTCGTGAGCTATCCCATGTACGGCGAGGATGTCGACAAAATCTTGGCCGACCACGAGCCTTTTGTCTCGCAGGACTACACCGGTCACTTCCGTATCGGCGGCCTCAAGATGTTCTTTGACGGTTCTCCCCAGGGTCGTACGGCGTGGATGACCGAGCCCTACACTCCCGGCGATGAGGGCGAGGGTTACTGCGGTTATGGCACCATGACCGACAAGGCCGCGTATGACTTTATGCGCAAGGCCATCGACGGCAATCATCAGCTGCTCGCCCATACCAACGGCGATGCGGCTGCCGACCAGTACCTGCGCGTGTACAAGCGCGCGCTGGAGGATTCGCCTAATCCCGATAAAGCGAGCCTGCACCCGGTCATGATCCACTGCCAGACTGCCCGCCGCGATCAGTACGAGCAGATGGCCGAGATCAACATGACCCCGTCGATTTTCGCCAGCCATATCTGGTACTGGGCCGACGTGCATCTTAAGAACTTCGGTCCCGTGCGCGGCGGTCGCGTGTCTGCCTGCCATGACGCTCTGGAGTGCGGCCTGCCGTTTACCTTCCACACCGACACGCCGGTGCTGCGCCCCAATTTCTTTGAGGCTGTGTGGTGCGCCGCCAAGCGCGTCACCAAGGGCGGCGCTCAGCTGGACGAGAATCAGAAGATCAGCGTGTACGAGGGTCTGAAGGCCATCACGGTCAACGGCGCTTTCCAGTATGGCGAGCTCGACCGTAAGGGCACGCTCGAGGCCGGCAAGCTGGCCGACTTCTGCATTGTCGAGAAGAACCCGCTCAAGATCGAGCTCGACGAGGTGCGCAACCTGCGCGTTCTCGAGACGGTCAAAGAGGGCGAGACTGTCTGGACGCGCAAATAGCTTTGTCATGGCATAGGCCATAGACGCTAAAAAGAACCCGTGGCTGCAGGGGCGGCCACGGGTTCTTTGCGCTTAAGCGTATTTGAAGGCTTGCATGGGCACGCGCGATGGGCGCTCACGCCGTCTACCGTTTGAGACCGGCCTCGGATGCGAGCTTGCGGAAGCGCTGTGTGGCCGGAGTGAGGACGCGCTCATCGCTTGGGGCGACGCAGAGCACCAGGATGTGTTGCAGGCGGTCGCCGGTAAAGCCGACTCGTGTTTCCACGCGGTAATGCACGGCCCCGGTTTGAGCGACATCTTGGGAACATACGGTCAGCAAGAGCCAAGGTCCGTGCGTGAACGACAGCATCTCGAAGGTGTTCGAGAAGCCGGAGAGCGTGCCACGCCAGAGGCCGTCTTCGACAAGTGCAGCGTGAAGGGTGCGCGTGAGCATGCGCGCGTGCGAGATATCGAGCTCGCGCTCGGGAAGACCGCCGGCAAGCGGGGCGTCGTCGAGTGCGTGGGAGCATCCAAGCTTCATGAGCAGCAGCTCGATGCGGCTGCGATCGGCGTCATCGATGGCATTGCTCAGCACGCAGAGTGGAAGCGTCGTCTTGATGGGGTCGAATGAGACCAGGAAGTCGAGGCTGCTGTGCTTGGGGTCTGATTCAATCTCGGCGACTTCTGTTTCGGTCAGCACACGCGCGACCCGCATGCAGGGAATGAGCCGCTCAAGTCGATCGCGCGCATAGAAGACCTGCTCAATGCCGCAGTTGACCACGAGTCCGACACGCCATTGATCGTGCGAGGACAGGCCGTCCATATACGAGAGCAATAGCATCGCCAGGCGCGTCACGTCGGTCTGGTATAGATTCAGCCCAGATAGGCCGGGCGCGTCGCGCAGCACCTCGGACAGGCGCATAAACGAGGCCATGTTTTCGTATCGCACCGTCCAGGTGTTTTCCTGGGGCAGTGAGATGGCGCGTTCATAGCGCATGTGAGTTTGTCCGGCTTCGATGAGCGCGGCGCAGGGCTTTTCAAGATGAAGCGGCGGTCGCGTGCCAAAGCGTTCGCCGAGAGCGCAGAATAACTCCTCGGTGAGGCGCGCCGCCTCGGGTGTGGGCTGATATGTGCGCTGGAACTCGGGCGTCCAGCGGCGCGTGGAGACCGTAAAGAGGTCGCGGATGATGCCGCGCTCGTTGGCGGAGACCTCGATGCCAAAGTGCTGCTCAATGCGGTTGGCGACGTCGTCGTACACAACGGGAATCGCCGAGGTGTAACCACCGACCTCTTTGCCCTTAAGAATGCGCAGGACCATAATCTGCAGGTAGACGGCAAGCTGGTGGCGGGCGTTGTCGGTATAGAGCGTTCGGCTTTCGCGCTCGACGTATGCGATGAGGTCGTTGAAGAATTGCTCGTTGCCGCCAAAGAGCTGCGGCTCAATGCGGCGCTTCATGGCGGTCGACGCGAGCTCAAACAGATAATAGACGACGAAGAATCGGATGTACTCCTCGGGACCCTCGACCGTAATGCGGCGCCCGCGTACGATTTGGGCTCCAAACGGCGTCATGAGCTCGTTCCATGTGCGCAGGTCGTCTTGGGCCTGCTGTTTGTTGGTGAGGATGGCCCGCGCAAGCGATTCGGTGGTGTATTGGTGCCGGTAGTCGCAGGTGAGCAGCAACATGCCGCGATAGAAGCGGTCAAGACCGGCGTCCATGGAAAGCGAACGTTCCTTGATGATGTCCGATATCTGACCGCGCTGCGTGCTGTCGCCATCGATGCGGATGCCGTTGCCGCGCTTGGAGACAATTGCCGCTTGGATGCCCATTTCGTCGAGGAAGGCGTTAGCGGCCCGCATGTCGTTGCGGATGGTGCGCTCCGAGCAAGCAAGGGCATCGGAGATATCGACTGTCGGGGTGTAGCCCGCCTGGCCGAGCAGGATTTTAAGCAGCTTTGCTTGTCGCTGATTGATGCTCATGGGGCTCCCTAGGGTCGCGAGAAAGTTCGATTTGCCGTATATCTGGAAAAGAGCGTGGCACCTGTCATGATACGCATTTTTTATGATGAGTAGGGGAAGGGTTGGTTTTAAATCCTTGCCGCATATACGGAATGAAAAAAGCGGATGGTGATGTGCATGAATCGCGCGGTTTCGAACTCGGGGATGGAGCCTGCGGCGACTTCTCGTTTGGCGCGACTGGCGCCGCTGATCGTGCTGGCATGCGCTCAGGTGGGTACCTCGGCAGACAACGGTGCGTTTTCGGTTGCCATGGCCGAGATGATGCGCGTGTTTGGATGTCCGCTCTCGGACGTGCAGATGGCGAGCACGGTCTATTCGCTTATGGCGGGCACCTTTATGCTTGCGAGCGGTTTGCTCGGCATGGTTATCGGGTGGTGCCGCAACTTCCGTGCCGGATTGGTGCTTGCTGTGGTGGGAGAGCTGCTGTGCGCGTTTTCACCGAGCATTGAGCTGCTTATTTGGGGTGGCCGACTGATGGTCGGGCTGGGCGCAAGCCTCATTATCCCTTCGGTACTGGGCATGGTGTCCATGCTGTACGAAGGCGAGGAGCGCAAGCAGGCATATGGCGTGATTGCCGCATCGGCGGCGCTTGCGACGATTATTCCTATCGCGCTGGGCATTCTGGTCGATATCGCAGGTTTTCGCGTGACCTTCGGCGTGCTCGCCGCCTATTTTGTCGCACTGCTCGTTGCGAGCGCAAAGCTGCCGACGGGTGGCGGGCTGCACGCGGGCAAGTTTGACGCGCCGGGTGCGGTTATTGCCTCTCTGGGATTGTTCGCCGTTATGTGCGGTCTTTCGCGCATCTCGACCTGGGGCGTATTTGCTCCCTTACCGCAGGCTCCCTTCACGATCGCCGGTATTTCTCCCGCTTTGCCTATTGTCGGCGTCGGCCTGCTATTGCTGGTGATGCTGATTCCGGTCGAGCACTGGGAGCGCACCCACGGCATAGCGATTTTGCCGTCGAGCTTTGTGCGCAATCCCACCGTTCGCGCCGGCGTCATCGCCATTGCTCTGCCGTTTTTCTACATGGGCGCTCAGGGTCTGGTCGGCACTTCGTACTATCAACTTGTGATTGGTCTTGGCGGCATGCAGACGGCACTTTTGGGCATCATCTCGGGTGTGCCCATGCTGGTGCTCGCGATGTTTGTGCCGCGCAAGTTTCCGCAGCTTAAGCCTTGGTCTGTGGTGCGCGCGGGCTATGTCTTTATGGCGGCGGCCTGCGTGAGCATGGCGTTTGGCGTGCGCGCGTCCGAGCTGACGCCCATTATGGTGGTCGGTACGCTCTTTGGTGGCGTGGGCGTTGGCCTGGTAAACTCGCAGGCCAACAGCATTGTCGCTTCCGCCGTGCCGCCGAGTGACGCTCAGCAATCGGGCGGCATCCAGGGTGCGGCGCGTAACCTGGGCCTCGCGTTGGGCTCTGCCGCTATGGGTTCGGTTTTGCTTATCGCCGTTAACACCGGGCTCGATGCGCGCATTGACGTGAGCAGTGCGGTCGATACGCAAGGCAAGGCCGCGCTCGAAGAGGTTGTCTACACTTATGAAAGCGACGCGGCGTTTACGGCGCGTCTGGAATCGATGGGCGTTGCGCCCGAGGCGCAGGGGGAGCTCTTGGCGGACAATGCCGAGGTTCGCGCAAAGTCGGCAGCCACGGCCTTCTACGTGGTGGCAGGACTTGCCGTCGCAGCGCTCGCAACAACCTTCCCCAAGCAAACCTCATAGACAAACGCCGCCGCCCAAACCGCCACGAAGGGGATAGTCCCCTTCGTGGCGGTTTTGCTGTTCCGGCCTTCAATTGTCTCGATCTGTAACATCTGGACGGCAAAACCAGCTCTACCTGTTACAGATTGAGACGAAACGCCGAGGCCGGACGGAAAATCTCAATCTGTAACAGTAAGCCCGTTTTTGGTGCCCTAGATGTTACAGATCGAGATTTTTCGCCGGGACAGGCCGCAGCCCCGGCCCAAGCCACCACAAAGATGCCTGTCCCCATTGTGGTGGTTTGGGCATGTGTACATCGGGTGGTATCTAAGTTGAGATACCACTTCTGGTATATCAGCTTGTGCTTGCGTGAGTACAATACTCGAACGTTATACGTCTCAGCGCCCCCTGTGCGTGGACGTCTTGCAGTCACGCGAACGAAGGGATCTATCCTATGTGCGGAATCGTCGGCTACACCGGCTCTGATATTGCAAAGAACATCCTGGTCACAGGCCTTAAGCGCATGGAGTATCGCGGCTATGACTCCTCGGGCGTCGCGCTCGAGGTGGGCGAGGGCGCTGCGGCGCACCTCGATGTCATCCGCCGCGTGGGTAAGGTTGCGGGTCTGGAGAGCGAGCTTTCCAATATCGATAGTGACGCTACCTGCGGTATCGGCCACACCCGCTGGGCCACCCACGGCAAGCCTTCCGTCGTCAACGCCCATCCTCACACCAGCTGCGACGGCCGTATCGCCATCGTCCACAACGGCATCATCGAGAACTTCGCCGAGCTGCGCGAGGAGCTGGAGGGCCGTGGCCACCACTTTAAGAGCGAGACCGATACCGAGGTCTTCGCACATTTGATCGAAGAAGCCTATGCCGAGACGCACGACCTGATGGCCTCCGTGCGCGAGGCTTGCACCCACGTGGTGGGCGCCTACGGCCTGGCTGCCGTGTGCGCCGACGAGCCCGGCGTGATCGCTGTTGCCCGCAAGGATTCCCCGATCGTGGTCGGCGCGGGCGAGACCGGCGCCTATGTCGCCTCCGATGTCATCGCGCTCATCGATGCAACCCGCGACGTGGTGGTGCTCGAGGACGGTCAGTTTGCCAAGCTCACGCCCGCGGGCGTCGAGTACACCGACGAGGCCGGCAACGTGATCGAGCCCAAGGTCACCCACATCGACTGGGATCTGGACATGGCCGAAAAGGGCGGCTATCCCGACTTTATGCTCAAGGAGATCCACGAGCAGCCGCGCGTCGTGCGCGATACCCTGGTGGGCCGCATGACGCCTGCCGGCGAGCTTGATATCGATGAGCTGGGCCTGTCCCTCGAGGAGCTCAACGACATCGACCGCGTCTACGTGATCGCCTGCGGTACCAGCTATCACGCCGGCCTTATTGCCAAGAACCTTATTGAGGGCTGGGCACGCATCCCCACCGAGGTCGAGGCTGCCAGCGAGTTCCGCTATCGCAACCCCATCATCACGCCGACGACGCTTGTCGTTGCCGTGTCTCAGTCGGGTGAGACGGCCGACACGCTGGCGGCCATCCGCGATGCGCGCATCAAGGGCGCCAAGGTCTTCGGCATCACCAACGTGGTGGGCAGCCCGGTGGCGCGCGAGAGCGACGGCGTCATCTACACCAAGGCCAACAAGGAGATCGCAGTCGCCTCGACCAAGAGCTTTATCGGCCAGGTTGTGAGTCTCACGCTGCTGGCCCTGCTGCTGGCTCAGGTCAAATACCGTTTAACCACCAAGCAGACGCGCATGCTGTTCCGCGAGCTTTCCGATACGGCCGAGCAGATCCAGTGGATCCTGGATACGCAGACCGAGGCCGTGCACGAGGCGGCGCTGCTTTGCAAGGACGCGCAGTCGGCGCTGTTCGTGGGCCGCGGCATGGGCGCCGCCATTTCCTACGAGGGCGCGCTCAAGCTCAAGGAGGTCAGCTACCTGCACGCCGAGGCCTATGCCGCCGGCGAGATGAAGCACGGCCCCATCGCCTTGATCGACCCGGGCTTCCCCGTCATCGCCGTGGCCACCAAGAGCGCCACCTACGACAAGACCGTGTCGAACCTTATGGAGTGCAAGGCGCGCGGCGCCAAGGTGATCGTCGTTGCCACCGAGGGCGACGAGGAGATTAACAAGATTGCCGACTGCATCATTTGCGTGCCGGCCGTCCGCGACGTGTTCAGCCCCATCACGGCGAGCGTGCCGCTGCAGTTGCTCGCCCGCGAGGTGGCCATCCTGCGCGGCTGCGACGTCGATCAGCCTCGAAACCTCGCTAAGAGTGTGACCGTGGAGTAGTTGGTTCCGCCGTTCTAGCGACCAAGGCCCGGCTCCGTTGCAGCGGAGTCGGGCCTTGTTGCATTTGCCCAGATAAAACCTGCCAAAATAAACCTGTCCCTTTTTGGCAGCTTAGCGGAGCTTGCTGGTCTCGAAGTACTTGGGATATTGGTCCAGGACCTCGGTCTGGTTGCGGAACATCATATGCAGGTGCTTGCTGACCAAAAAGCTCGCCTCGATGGGGTCGCGGCCGGCGATGGCGCGGCGGATTTGCTTGTGCTCGTTAATAATCTCCTGATTGTCGAGCGTCTGCGTGGCGGCGCGCAGCCAGCGGAAGCGCTCCAGGTCGGCATTGGTCTCTTCGAGCCACGACCACACGGTGCTGCGACATGCGATGCTAAAAATCATGTGATGCATGAGGTTGTCGCTCAAAAAGAAGCCGATGCGATCCTCCTCGGCCATGGCCTTTTCCTGCAGCACGATGGCGCGGTCGAGCTGCTCGATGCCGGCCGACGTGGCGCGCGCACAGCACTCCACGATCACCTGCTTTTCCAGATGCTCGCGAATGTAGCAGGCACTCTCGGCAAGGGTGAGGTTGATGGGTGAGACGTAGGTGCCGCTTTGGGGCACGGTGCGCACCAGGCCTTCCTGCGCCAAGCGAACCAAAGCCTCGCGCACGGGCGTGCGCCCCATATCCAGGTCATCGCAAAGTTGCTTGACGCCCAGCTTTTCGCCCGGCTTGTAGTCCAGGTAGACGATTTTGCGTCGAATGGTGTGGTAGGACTGGTCCTGTAGGCTCGTTTCCTGCTCGCCGACGTGCATCGATTCTTCCATAGCGCCTCGCAACTGTTCTATCAAACTCATATGTCAGTTGTTAATTATGCCGCGAATCAGCTCTCCGCGGTGGGTAATTCGGCTGTTGCCTGAGAACTATTGCGGCATCTTAGTCTGTGTTTGCGCAAGGCTGTGCTCAATGTTGCCGTATCATAAGCCGTCGCAAACGTGAAATAGAAAGAAGGAATCCCATATGCAACTGGCAAATATCGTACGCGAGCGCTGGAAAGGCGTCTTGTTCTGCCTAATCATCGCCATTCCCGCGACGTTGCTCGGCAAACAAATTGAAGTGGTCGGCGGTCCGGTGCTTGCCATCCTCTTTGGCATGGTCCTGGCGCTCGTCTTTCCCAAGAATCGTCGCGAACAGCTCGCCGCCGGCGTCACCTATACGTCCAAAAAAGTCTTGCAGTACGCGGTTATCCTGCTTGGCTTTGGCATGAACCTCTCCCAGATTCTGTCCAAGGGCGCCCAGTCGCTGCCGATTATCGTGGCGACGATCTCGACTTCGCTTGTCATCGCCTTTGTGCTCTGCCGCGTTATGAACGTGCCGGGCAAGATCGCGACGCTTGTAGGTGTGGGTTCGTCGATTTGCGGCGGTTCGGCCATTGCTGCGACCGCGCCCGTCATCGATGCCGACGATCGCGAGATTGCCCAGGCTATTTCGGTCATCTTCCTGTTTAACGTTATCGCGGCGCTCGTGTTTCCGACGCTCGGCGGCATGCTCGGGCTGACCAACGAGGGCTTTGGCCTGTTTGCCGGTACCGCCATCAACGACACCTCGTCCGTAACGGCTGCGGCGAGCGCTTGGGACAGCATGCATCCCGGCGCCAATGTGCTCGAGAGCGCTACAGTGGTCAAGCTCACCAGGACGCTGGCCATTATTCCCATCACGTTGGTCCTCGCATGCTGGCAGATGCATCTGGCACGCAAGGCCGGCGGCGACGCTAAGAGCACGTTCTCCCTTAAACGCGCGTTTCCCATGTTTGTGCTGTTCTTTGTGCTGGCGAGCGTGATCACCACGGTGTTTCAGCTTCCCGTGTCCATCACGGCGCCCATCAAGGAGCTGTCGAAATTCTTTATTGTGATGGCCATGGCGGCTATTGGTTTTAATACCGATATCGTCGAGCTGGTCAAAAAGGGCGGCAAGCCCATCGCGCTGGGCTTTTGCTGCTGGATTGGTATTGCGTGCATGAGTTTGGGAATGCAACACGTGCTGGGAATCTGGTAGAGAAGTAGCTTGTTTGCGTGCTGCGTGCTGGCGAGCACATTCTCACGGTGGAGCGATAGGAGCTCTTGCGGGTATGGCTTGTCCGCAGGTTTATAAGTCCCGAAGAGCTCTTATCGCCCCGCCAGGATGGCGATGCGGGGCAACACCTATACTCGCAGGACGGCGCTTTCTGCCCTATAGTGTTTGGTGAGCAATATCGTTCAATTTTGAAACACTCGGTCGTGCGACCGTCGGCGGTTGCACGTTGCTGCGGACAGGGGCAAATAATGGATAGCGATGTCAAGCTGAACATCTTGACCGAGGCCCTGGCTGCTGCCGGGGCCTCGGCATTGGCAATCGATGCGCGTGGGGACGTCGCGATCTCGACCATGAATGACGCGGCGCTCGAGCGGGATGTGGCGGCTTTTGTCGCTGAGCGCCTCGACCGTATAGGAGACGGCGCGCGTCTTGTTATGGGGCGTGCGGGTACGCGCCTGAGCCTGACCGTTCGCCCCACCGACAAAGAGGGCGGGGGCCTTTGGGTGGTCGTGGCGCGTGAGGTGCGCGGTGCCGCGGCGCATGCGGGCATCGAGTGGCTCAACGCCGACGAAGTTGAGGCCCGCTACGAATCGAGCGCGTACGGCATCGTTGAGGGTGCCGCTGCGGTGGCTGCACCGGTTGCCGAGAGCTACGCGCGCGGTGTGCCCCTTATGCTCGAGGGCGAGCTGGGAGCGGGTCAGGTCGAGATTGCCAAGCGCCTCTATCTGGCTGGCCCTTTTGTCGATCAACCCTTTGTTTCCGTCGCGCTCGATGAACTCACCGATCGCGGTTGGCGCCATGTGCTCAAAAGCGCCGAATCGCCGTTGTTCCAAATGGGGCTGACCCTTTGCATTGAGGGCTGGAACGCGGTTGGCCCCCAGCGCCTCCGCGAGCTTGTCTCCACGATGACCGACACCGCGTTGGCGACGCGCTGCCATGTGGTGCTGACGGCGAATGACATGCCGGGCGGCGGCGAAAGTGATCAAGCCGCCTTTGTGACCGAGCGCTTCGCCTGTGCGGTGAGCGTGGCGCCGGCAATCGCCGAGCAGGGAGCCGCGTCGACGAAGGCTGCGCGCTATTTGGAATATCTCGCTGATGCATTTGGGACGGCAGCGCCCACGCTGTCTGCCGCGGCGACGAAGACGCTCGATGCTTACCGCTGGCCGCGCAACTATCTGCAGCTCCGCGAGGTCTCGGAACGACTGTATATATTGGTGGGGACGGGCACGGTGGACCGCGCTGTGGCGGAGGAAGTGCTCGCCCAAGAGGACGTGATTAAGACCGCAACCTTTGGCGCCCCGACGCTCGAAAGTGACCTGTATATCCTGCGACCGCTGTCCGATACCGAGCGAGATATCGCGCATCTGGTTGTAGACCATCTCCACGGCAACCGAACCCGTGCGGCGGAGGTGCTGGGCATAAGCCGTACAACGCTGTGGCGCTTGCTGAAGGACGATGACCGTTGAGCGAGGCGCCCGTGACCGCACGCGACGCGTGTGCTACAGTCCAAAGCGTTATTGTTTCGATTTGGTTACGGCGTGCGAGGGCATATGGCTGAGACTTCAAAACCGAGCCGCAGAAGGCGGAGTGCCGCGCCGGTCAACCGACGCACGACATCGGTGACGTGGGGCAAACACGCCTCGGGGTTTGATGGCTCGTTCAAGCGCACTAAATACGGCTATCCTTCGGCAAGCGCCCGCTTGGCAATGCAGGCCGAGTCCTCGCTGTGGGGCCGCAAACGCGTGGTGGGCTCAAAGCTCAAGCACGACGGAACGCTCGGCTACATCAGCCGCGGGGCGGCTCGCCGCAGCGGACTCAATCCGGCTGGTTGGCACCGTTATGTTCCGATCGCGGTCGCCGTTGCAGTGATCGTCATCGCACTCGCTGTGCTTGGCTACGCCGGCGGTGGCGCCAACTTGGACGCAGTGTTTAAATCGCCCGAGCTCGCGCATGCAGGTACAGAAGTTGTCGAGGGCGCGCAGACCCAGACAGGCGTCGCGCCCCAGCGCGGCATCGTCGCGGCGGCCTCCACCATCGCCGATGCGCAAAAGGACGAAGACAAGCAAGGTGACGACGCCGAAACGGCCCAGACAAGCGAAGCGACGACAACTCAAATATCAACATAGCTTGCCGGCAGAAGGGGACGTTCCTTTTCTGCCGGCAGTTTGGGACACTCCTGCGCTACCTAACGTACACCACGTTGTCGCGGCGCGGCTTTGCCTCGGGTAGCGTGTCCTCGGCGTAGCCAAGAATGCAGTTACCGACACCGCGCAGACTGCCGTCGGCGGGCAGGCCCCAGCTGGCCAGCAGCTCCAGGCCCTCGGGCGAGTCAAAGACCTCATGCGCGCGGTGAATCCAGCACGAATCGACGCCCAACGCATAGGCGGCGTTGAGCAGATTGCCCATGGCAAGCGACCCGTCTTCCAGATGCGTGGGCACGCTGCGATCGACCAGCACCACGACAACCGTCTTGGCGCCGTAGAAGGGGTCGCCATCGCTGCCCATAACCTGGGCGTTGAGCTGTGAGAGGCGCTCGACGGTTGCAGGGTCGGTAACGGCGACAAAGGTCACCGGCTGGCGGCCCATGCCGCTCGGTGCATACTGGCCGGCTTCGATAATGCGTGCAAGCTTTTCGGCCTCGACGGGACGATCGCTGTATTTGCGGCAGCTGCGGCGATGGATGAGCGCTTCGATGGTCTCCATGGGTCCTCCTGACATTGGTTTTAGATGCTCCGTTCTTACCCGTCGAGCTAAAACTGTAATCGCGCGCGAAACCTCAAATAACGCTAGCTACCAATTGGAAAAGTAGGTTTGCATAAAATCGCAGGCAAAATGTGAGAAGCGAGTGAGCTGGTCAAACGTTTTATCCCGTCTACCCTGCGGTTTTTTACCACTTGCCTAAATGACGAACGCATAACCTCTGATAAAGGTTTTACTAAAGGAGTACCAACGTTTATTAACGCGCCATGGTGGCGCCGGGCCAGGAGGTAACATCATGTTCCAGGCTGGAGATGTCGTCGAGACCGACTTCGAAGGATTTCTGAAGCTGCTGCGTTCCAAGACGCGCGCTTTTGTGACGATCGAAGATCACGAGTATTACATCACGCACACCGATGGCTATTGGCGTGTTCAGGATTGCGAGGCCCTCAACGATAAGGGCCACTTTACTGACTGCTCCGAGCTGGTCAACACGGTTTGCGAGGTCGTCGAGCTGCCTTGGATCTGCGGCAAGAGCCTGCACGACAGCTTCTCGGGCGCCACGGTCTACGAGGCCGTCGCCGCCTAGCAGGCAACACAACTAGGTTTTCGCGTGACCGCCGGCGCTGCCCCCGCGCTGGCGGTCTTTTTCTAGCGATAGGTCATAAAGACGCATCCATTTTCGGCACGCCTGTTGACGATAGTCAAAACTCGGACTAATCTAGAGACACAAATTGGTCAAAACTCGGGCAATCGAATGGTGGGATAGATGAATAGTGCGGTTACGCTGGTCGACTTCGACCGGTTGCTCAATGGACTCGACCATATCTATTCGGAGTTCTCGCGCGCCTGCGGCCTTTCGGACTGCGCTTACTGGATGCTCGTCGATACCAGCACGGCGGGCGGCAGTATTGCCGTAAGCCGTCTGACAAGCGAATGGTTCTACAGCAAGCAGACCATCAACTCGGCAATTAAAACCTTGACGGCGCGGGGCTTCGCAACGTTGGAGTTTGCCGAAGGCAGCCGTAAGAACAAGGTTGTGAGCCTGACCGAAGAGGGCAGGCGATTTGCCGAGCGTTATGCGCTGCCGGCACTCAAGGCCGAGCAGCGAGCCTTTGGCGCGCTTGAGCCGTGTGAGCAACGCGAGATTATGCGCTTGATCGGCAAATTCTCTCAGGTGCTCGGCGAGGAGTGCAATGCCTTTAAGCAGCATATCGCTGCCGAGAGCCAAGCCGAGAATCAAGGTGAGGGGGAGTCGTGCGACTGTTAATGAGGTTTCTAAAGCCCTATCGAGGGCTTGTCGCAGTGACGCTGCTGGTGCTGCTGGTGGATAACGTCGGTACGCTGTTGGTTCCCACGATGCTGGCGAACATGGTCAACACCGGTATTACCACGGGCGATGTCGACTACATTTTACGCAACGGCCTATACATGTTTATCGCGACCAGCATGGCTAGCGGCGGCACGGTGCTGGGCTGCTATCTTTCGGCGCGCCTGGCCGCCAACGTGGCTTGCGATATCCGCAATGCCGTGTACGACAAATCGCTCGAGCTCGCGGCCAGCGATTTTGAGCGCTTTGGCACCGGATCGATGATCACGCGCTCGCTCAACGACATCAACGTGATTCAGCAGGCGATTCTGCAGACGATTCAGCTGGTGCTGCCCGTGCCGTTTTTGGCTGTGGCGGGCATCATCTTTGCCTGGTTTATCGATCCTGCCATGGGCACGCTTCTGGGCGTAGTCGTTGCGATTGTGCTGGTGGCGGCGGTCTTTACGGTTGCCAACGCGGCTCCGATCTTTATGCGCTTGCAGAGCTTTATCGACCGCATGAACGTGGTGCTGCGCGAAAACATCGTGGGCGTGCGCGTCATACGTGCGTTTAACAAGGAGCGCCACGAGGAACGGCGTCTGGACGAGGTGTTTAGCGAATACGCCGCCAACGCCATCAAAGTCAACCACCTGTTTGTGGGCCTCGACAGCTCAAGCTTCTTTTTGATGAACATCGCCGAGGTGGCGGTGCTGTGGGTGGGCGGCAACCGCGTAGGCGCCCACGCCATGCAGATTGCGAGTATCTCGGCGGTGCTGGAGTATGCAATTCTGATCCTGTTCTTTGTGATGATGGCCCAGATGGTGGTGCTGACGCTTCCGCGTGCTGCCGCGTGCCTGAACCGTGCGCAGCAGGTGCTGGAGATTGAGCCGAGCATCGTCGATGGCGGGCGTACGCTTGATGCGGCCGCGTCCGACTCAAAGGACGGGGCCGATGTGGTCGCCGTGTTCGATCATATGTCGTTTCGCTTTGACGACGCCGACGAGGACACCCTGTGCGACCTGAGCTTTGCCTGCCGTCGCGGTCAGACGACTGCGATCGTTGGCTCGACAGGCTCGGGCAAATCGACGGTGGCAAAGCTTCTGCTGCGCTTCCACGATGCCACCAAGGGCTCCATTCGCCTGAATGGTGTGGACCTGCGCGAGCTTACGCAAGACGAAATCCGCGGGCGCATTGCCTATGTGCCGCAGAAGGCGTGGCTGTTCTCGGGCACGGTGGCGAGCAACCTTCGCTTTGGTAACGAAGGCGCGACCGAGGGCGACATGCTTCACGCGCTTGAGGTTGCCCAGAGCACCTTTGTACTCGACCAACCGCAGGGGCTCGATACCCCGGTGGCGCAGGGCGGTACGAACTTTTCGGGCGGCCAGCGCCAGCGTTTGGCAATCGCCCGTGCGCTCATGAAGCATGCCGATCTATATATCTTCGATGACAGTTTTTCGGCCCTGGACTTTAAGACCGATGCCGCTCTGCGTCATGCGTTGCAAGACGAGACGCGTGACGCTGCGGTGCTCATCATCGCGCAGCGCATCTCGACGATCTTGCACGCCGACCAGATCGTCGTGCTCAAGGATGGCGAGGTTGTGGGTCTGGGCACGCATGGCGAGCTTATGGAAACCTGCGAGGTGTACCGCGCCATCGCGGAATCGCAGATGAAGGGAGGTGAGTAGCATGACCGAGGAGCTCAAGAAGCAGGGCGGCGTTGATGACGCCGCTGCCGCGGGACTGGTCGAGGAAACGGCTGCCGCGTCGACCGAGCTGGATGACGCCGCCAAGGCTGCAGCCGAGCGCGAGGCTCGCCGCCAAGCGCTCTACGAGGAAAACGAACGTGCCGAGGACGAGCGCGCCCGCGCCGAGGCAGAGCGTATGCGCGATGTGGGCGACGAGGACGAGGACGAGAAACCCCGCGACACCTGGGCGACGGTGCGCCGCCTGTGGAGCGAGGCTGCCGGCGACCATTGGCGCTTCTATATCGTGTTCGCGAGCATTGTGTTCTATGTCATCTTTAACACTGCCGCGCCGGCATATAGCGCCCGCGTGATCGATGAGCTGTGGGGCCACATTCAGGTAGCGTTTGTCAACAACGCCACCTTCAGCATCACCTGGGAGAACTGCGGCAGGACTATCTTCATCTACTTTTTGATTTGGACGGCCGCCGCTTCGTTCTACGCGCTCCAGAGCTTTTTGATGTCGAGCGTGGCCGAACGCCTCAATCTGCGCCTGCGCAACCGCATCGCGCAAAAGCTCAACCGTCTGCCGCTCGCCTATTTTGACGCGCATCGTCCCGGCGAGGTCGTCAGCCGCGCGACCAACGACCTGGACAAGATGTCCGAGAGCATGCAGCGCGGATTGCTGCAGCTGCTCGTGTCGATCGGCACGGTTGTTGGTGCTGTGAGCGTGATGTTCGTGTTCAGCGTGCAGCTTACGCTCGTCTTTCTGTTCTTTACGGCACTGTCGCTGCTGGTGACGAAGGTCGTCTCGCGCCGCACACACGATGTGACGGGCGAGCGCCAGGAGTGGGTGTCCAAGATTACGAGTGCGGTCGAGGAAGGCTATTCGGGCCGTCTGGTGATCCGCGCGTTTAACCGCGAACGCCAAAGTTCTGCCGAGGTGCACCAGGCCTCGGGCGAGCTGGCTCGTGTGAGCACCAAGGCCGACTTTATGATCAATGCTGTCGGCCCCGCGGTGCGCTTTATCGGCCGTTTGGCGCAGATCGTTATTGCGCTCGTGGGCTGCAGCATGCTGGTCGCCGGCCACATGACCGTCGGCGTGTTCCAGGCGTTCTTCCAGTTTATCTACGAGGCGTCCGAGCCCATGACGCAGTTGTCGTTTACCTTCAACTCGCTGCAGAGCGCGCTGGCGAGTGCAGAGCGCGTGTTCGACCTGCTCGATGAGCCCGAGATGGAGGCCGATCCGCTGCCGGACAAGGCCGCCAAGCTGCCGGGTCGCGTGGAGGGCCGCGTCTCCTTTGAGCATGTGCGCTTTGGTTATTCGCCCGACAAGCCGCTTATGCGCGACGTGTCGTTTACCGCCGAGCCGGGCCAGAAGATTGCCGTGGTGGGAACCACGGGCGCAGGCAAGACGACGCTCATCAACCTGCTCATGCGCTTCTACGAGATTGACGGTGGCCGCATTACGCTCGACGGCGTGGATACGAGCCGCATGGATCGCGGCGAGCTGCGTCAGCAGTTTGGCATGGTGCTGCAGGACGCCTGGCTGTTCGACGGAACGATTGCCGAGAATATCGCCTATGGCTGCCCGGAGGCGACGCGCGAGGAAATCGTTGCGGCCGCCCGTGCTGCGCAGGTCGACTTCTTTGTGCGCACCATGCCGCAGGGTTATGACACGCGGGTGGCCAACGATGCCGAGAGCATCAGCCAGGGCCAGCGTCAGCTGCTGACCATCGCGCGCGTGCTGCTCAACAACCCGGCGATTCTCATCCTGGACGAGGCGACGTCGAGCGTGGATACGCGTACCGAGCTTGCCATCGGCCGCGCCATGGACGCGCTCATGCGCGGGCGTACGAGCTTTGTGATCGCGCATCGCCTGTCGACGATCGTGGATGCCGACCTGATTCTGGTCATGGATCATGGCAATATTATCGAGCAGGGTACGCATAAGGAGCTACTGGCTGCCGAGGGTGCCTACGCCGACCTCTATCTGAGCCAGTTCGCATAATGTGACAAAGGGGCAGTCCCACATGTCACATCGAAAAGAAGGCGCGCTGGGGGATTGATTCCCTGGCGCGCCTTCTTACGTTGATGCCGATGTCGTTTTGTGCCGCTTGCGTTCCTAGCGTTCGTCCACGAGCTTTGCGACGAGGGCTTTGAGCTCGGCCACCTCTCGCTCGAGTTCTTTGACGCGGCGGGCGTTCTCGGTGATGCCTTGGCGGTTGAGGGCGCTCTGCTCGGCGGCATCGTCGGGCATGTACTCGCGATGCTGCTTGGCATCGAAGCTCTCCTCGAACACGCGGCAGCCGTTGCGCTTGATGATGCGTCCCGGCACGCCCACGACGGTGCAGTTGTCGGGCACGTCCTTGACGACAACCGAGTTGCCGCCGATCTTGACGTTGTTGCCGATGCGGATGTTGCCGAGCACCTTGGCGCCCGTGCCCACGGTGACGTTGTTGCCCAGGGTGGGGTGGCGCTTGCCGGTCTCGTTGCCGGTGCCGCCGAGCGTGACGCCCTGGTAGAGCACGCAGTTGTCGCCCACGATGGTGGTCTCGCCGATGACGACGCCCATGGCATGGTCGATAAAGAAATGCTTGCCAATCTGTGCCGCGGGATGAATCTCGACGCCGGTGATGTGGCGGGTGATTTGCGAGAGCACGCGGGCGAGCGAGCGATGACCGTGCTCCCAGAGCCAGTGCTCGGGCACGTGGTTCCACTTGGCGTGCAGGCCAGGATAGGAAAGGAAGATGACCAGACCGTTTTGTGCAGCGGGGTCTTGCGCCTGGACGGTCTTGATATCCTCGCGAATGGTATTGATAAAGCTCACCGGCCGCCCTCCCTTAGCGCCATGGCAATGCGATTCAATAAAGTATAGCGATTTGCTAGGGATTAGGAAGGACAATCTTGGCGCCATTGCGCTACAGATGTCAGTTATGCAAACTTGCTGGTAATGGAGTCATGCTTTTGTGGGGTTGCGCACGAGGGGGCACCGCAACCGTATACTGGTCAACTTGGACGTATCCGCGCCCACAACTGAGAGGTTCTACTTCATGGGTTTCATTAACTTTATCGCCGAGTTGCTCAAAGATCCGCGCACCGCAATTGCCAGCTGGATCGCCGCCGGCCCGCTTATGGCCTACGGCTGCGTGTTCCTGATCATCTTTATCGAGACGGGCGTGGTGTTCTTCCCGTTCCTTCCCGGCGATTCGCTGCTGTTTGCATCGGGCTTCTTTGCCCATAACGGCGGCTTTAACATCGTTGCGCTGCTGGCCGTTGCATGGGCCGCAGCCATTTTGGGCGATCAGTGCAACTTTATGATCGGCCATTTCTTTGGCCAGAAGATTATCGCCTCGGGTAAGGTAAAGGCCATGACGCCCGAGCGTATCAAAAAGTCCGAGGATTTCTTGGACAAGTGGGGTCACCTGGCCATCTTCCTGGGTCGCTTCTTCCCGTTTATCCGCACCTTTGTGCCCTTTATCGCCGGCATGGGCGGCATGCACTGGCGCAATTTTGTCATCTTCAACGTGCTGGGTGGCATTACCTGGTCGACGCTCTTTACACTGCTGGGCTACTTCTTTGGCGGCATCCCCTTTGTGCAGGAGCACTTTGAGCTGCTAATCGTTGGCATCGTTGCCGTGTCGATCATCCCGACCGTGGTCGGTCTGGTTAAGGCTAAGCTGGGCAAAAAGAACGCGTAGCTCGAGCCAGCGCGCAAACCGTGCAGTTGAGGCCCGTCACCGCTTACGGTGGCGGGCCTTTTTGCTTTCAAGACTTTAGTCTGCTGGGCGCGCAGCGGCCAGCTTTAAACCACCCGCTAC
>URTZ01000011.1 GCA_900550825.1 uncultured Collinsella sp.
GGCGCGGCATCGTGAACGACCCCTTCGCGTGGTTGCCCTTGAACGACTCGGGGAAGTAGGTCTCGTCGAGCTCGCAGCCGCAGCCCCGCTCGGCCCTGAACGAGGGGGAGTAGGCCGAGAGGCACTCGATCAGCCTGTGGCGCATGGTGTAGGCGGTCTTGAGGCAGACGCGGCAGCGCCTCGCGCACTCGCGCAGGGGCAGCATGAGCGCGAAGCACTCGGCGTAGGCCATCCAGGTCTCCTTCGGGAGCCTGCTCGTCCCCAGGATGCGCTCGCTGCCCATGCCGAAGGTCCTGCCGCAGCCCCGGCAGAGGTAGCGCTGCTCGCCGTTCTTCGATTTGCCCTTCTTCACGACCGCGACGGACCCGCAGCGCGGGCAGCGTTCGATTTCGCAGGCGGAGCCGGCCGCGTCGTCGAACGCCGCCGCGCGGATCACGTCCCTGACGGACTCGATAGCGCGGCGGCGCTCGGTCTTGCTGAGGTTCGCCATGCCCTTCTTGAAGTTGAGGACCAGGTCTTCGGCGTTCATGCTGCCCCCATCATCGCGGTCTACGGGGTCAAAGATATGGCACCGTGGGGACACATGTATGTCAATCCTGGTCTAACAGAGCCTAATTTAATCCCGTGCTTTGTGCTGCTTGCTGGCGTTGCCGGGAGCGCGGTGGCCACGTGGTTCATGAGACGGCGGTGCTGTCTCCTTTTTTGCAAGTAAAGAGGTCCGTTTGCGAACGAGCTTCGACTACTGAAGATGCGATGTTCGCACTAACGACATAGCGTAATTACGGCATTGTTGGTTTACGCACAAATTGAAGAAATCTAAAAGATGCGTCGATTTCACTTCGCCCGCAGCGTTACGGTGCGAGAACGTCCAATGGAACAACTTGGACGCCGCGGTCGGTAACATAGGCTTGTGAACCAAATCCAATAATCGCTACTTTAGAAACCGGCGGGGTGTTTCCGGCAGCAACCATCCGCTCTTCGACGGCAACAAGATTGTCAGATGCCTCTTCGATTTGAGCGGAACTGAGCTTGACCTCAACGGGAATCCACATCCCACCTGGAGCCGCTATGACAGCGTCGACCTCAAGATCGCGGGAATCGTGATAGTGATAAAGGCCCATTCCGTTTGCCCTCGCATAGACCCATAGATCATGGAGCGCCAACGATTCGAAAAGCAGCCCAAGTGTCTTGAAGTCTGACAACAACGTCTCCACAGTCGCCCCGAGCGCAGCCGCTGCAAGCGACGGGTCGGCAAGATGATGCTTACGCGCCTCCCTCAGATGCACCGGAGATCTCATCGCGGGATTCCATGCGGGGATATCGCAGGCGAAACTCAATCTGCTAAGAAGGGATATGTATGATGCCGCTGTTTGTCTCGATACGTCGCCACCCAAATCGGCCACAAGCGTCTTGAGCGTCGCAAGAGTGGATTCGTTGCGCGCCAACGACGCGATGACGGCTTTCACTTTCTCAGGATCTCGTCGAGAGCCATCGACGCGGGGGATGTCTTCCTCAGCGACTATCTCGATATATCGTTTTGCCGTCGCGGACGCAATTCGCGCGTCATGCCCAATCGACGCCGGCCATCCACCGCAAACGATGCGCTCGGCGATCTCGGCAGAACCCATCGATCCGAAGGCGCCCCTGAACTTTTCGCCAGAAATGATGCCCGACAGCTTAACCGCACCGCTAGATTTCCCAAGTTCGAAAAGCGTCATGGTGTCCATGCGCAATTTAGCGAACCTTCCAGCGCCACTGTGCATCGGCCGCTCATTGTCTCGCGGTGTCGCCGACCCCGTAAATATGAACTGGCCAGGCTCGCCGCCGCGGTTGTCGCACTCAAACCGTGCCGCGTCCCAAAGTTTCGGAACCTCCTGCCATTCGTCGATCAGCCGCGGCACTTCGCCAGAAACGGCAAGCGCCGGGTCCGTCTCGGCACGCAAACGATTCTCGAAGTTGCGCGACGGATCCATGAGAAGGAGCCTGGACGCCGCACGGGTCCCGGCTGTGGTTGTCTTTCCACACCATTTCGGTCCTTCGATGAGAACGGCACCGAATATCCCTAGCATCTGGTCGAGCTCATTTTCGATAATTCGAGTGTAGTACTTTTTTGGCATATTCTTCACCATTGATTACCAGCGCGTTTAACCAAATTTACAGTTTTCATTTAACCAGATTTCAATTATTTGATTAACCAGATTTGCATATTTCGGTTAACGAGACAGATTAAACATGAACGAGCCAAGTCAGATGAGAATCATCTACTCGACACCGCGCATGAGCTCCGAAATGGTGATGTGAAAGCCGTCGGTAATCTTCTTGAGATTTGAAAGGCTGACATTGCGCTGCCCGACCTCAATGCTCGCGTAGTAGGAGCGATCCATCTCAATCAAATTAGCGGACGGAGTGCCCGGGCTCGTTGCGCCTAGGGCGCGGCGGGGTCGGCGACGTCGGAGGTGTCGATCTCGCCAAGAATGGCGAGCCGGCTGATGAACGGGATGCCCTCGGGTTCGTCCACCTCGACGCCGCCGAGCACGATGGTGCTGTCGCGCGTGTCGATTTGGGTTGTGAACACGGCCGGGTCGAAGCCCGAAGCGATAAAGCCAATGCCCGCGAGGACAACACCCGCGGCAACGAGCCCGCCCGCCACGGCGAGGTAAATCTTCTTCGCGCTGGTCATGGTACTCACTCCTTTCTACGCCGCGAGATACGCGGCAGCAGCCCGGAGAGCGTCGCCCCCGCCGCGAACTCCTCATCCTGGACGAGCTGGGCTACGTGCCGCTGGACATCGAGGGCGCGAGGCTGCTGTTCCAGGTGATGTCGGTGCCGGAGGGCAGGCAGAGCATGATCGTCACGGCCAACATAGAGTTCAGCAAGTGGGTGACCGTGTTCGGCGACGACAAGATGGCGGCGGCTGTCGTGGACAGGCTCGTCTACACGGGCAGGCTCGTGGAGTTCAACGGCGCAAGCTGCAGAATTGAATCCCGTGTTTTGTGCTGCTTGCTGGCGTTGCCTGGGCATTGATGGCTACGTAGTTCAAGAGACGTTGCTGCTGCTTGGATTTTGCAGTTAAAGAGGCCCGTTTCCCTGGTTTTGGTTGGGGAAACGGGCCTCTTTTGGGTTTCGGTTTGTGGATTGACGAAGGTGACGTTCGTCGGCAGCTATTTTGAGTTCTTGAGGCGGCGGGTGGCTGCGGCAGTTATTCCGAGCCCCATGGCGGCGATTCCTGCTAGTGCGATTGCGCTTGGCGTTGTGTCGCCTGTGTTTGCGAGCTTGCCGGCGGTCGTAGTTGCTTGCTTGCCGTTGCTTGCGTTCGCTTGCTTGGCGGAGCTCGGTGCGGCGTCTTTGCCGGTCGCGGGCGAGCCGGCGGGCTGTGCCGTCTCGTCCGGTTGCGCCGAGCCGGAGGGAGGTGTTGTCTCGGTCGGTCGCGTTATCTCGGGCGAGGTGGCCTTATCAGCTGCTGCTTTTGCCTCTTCGTATGCCTTGCAGGCGTCGTCATAGGCCGCTTGCGCCTTTTCCAAATCGTCGGTGAGCGCATTTCGCTTGGCTATGTCCTCGTCGATGCGGGCTTTGACTTCCTTCGCCTCACTTTCGAAATGCTGAACCTGTTTTTCCTGGCTTTCGAGCCGGCGTTGGTAGTGGTGAAGATCATCTTCACAAGATTTTTCTCGCGTTTCTGCCGCCATGATCTCACTGCGCAACTGCTTAATATGCTCCTTAATAGCTGTGCTGGGCTCCTCGTCGCCGAGTGCTTCAAGTGCCTTATCTAATTCTGCCTGAAGGCCGCTTGTCCGGTTGTGGGCCTCATCGTATTTGGCTTGGCTGCATCGACATTCGCCTGCATGGCGGGAAGGGGTTCCCTCCATTTGGCGGCTTCCGCCACTATCATGTCGTAGAGTTCTTGAAATGCGGCAATGTCATCATCGATTTCCGCAAGTTTCTCGGGACTTGCGGCCTCTTTTGCGGCTTCGAGGTTTTTGAGCGCTTCCTGCATGGCCGCATACGCTTTGTCTTTTTCGGTGGCCGCGGTTTCGCTCGAGGCCGCCGTCTGCAGGACAACTGCATCGACAGGGGAGTTGGTTTCTGCCGCTATCGCCGTTGCGGGGGCGATTCCCGCGGCAAGTGCCAGGGAAAGGGCGATGCCCATGGTTGCTCGTCTTGCTCTTCTTGCGAGAATGTCGTTCATCTCGGCACCTCATTTCAAGGGTCGGCGGCTCAACTTGGTAGCACTAAGGTAAGTATATCAGGCGATTGACCTGCTCTTGAATCTCGCCAGAAATGACTCGTTGTTTACGCATGCTCTAGGGCGACAGTACTATCATGGTTCGAATTGAGTGTGAATGATGATAGGGAGCGCCTATTTATGATTGAGCTGCTCAGGCGTTTTGGTGGTAAGTTTCGCCGGTATATGGTGATTGGCCCTGCGTGCAAGCTGATCGAAGTGATCTTTGACCTGCTTACGCCGCTGGTGATTGCCCAGATGATCGATCAAGGCATTGGCTCGCACGACGTGAACGCCGTTATCCGCTACGGCATGGTACTTGCCGCCATGGCTGTGATCGGCATCTCGTTTACGCTCGTCTGCCAAAAGATGGCGGCGCTCACCTCGCAGGGCATGGGCACCGATATCCGCGGTGCGCTCTACCAGCACATCAACAAGTTGAGCTATGCCGAACTCGACCGCTTTGGCACGCCGTCGCTTATCACCCGCATCACCAACGACGTCAACCAGGTGCAGCTCGCTGTGGCGCTGGGCGTACGCATGCTCATCCGCTGGCCCTTCTTGGCGGTGGGCTCTATGTGCGCGGCCCTTGCCATCGACCTTAAGCTCGGCATGATCTTTTTGATTTGCACGCCCGCCATTGGCCTGGTGTTTTGGTTTGTCATGGCGCGCTGCATTCCGTACTACAAGCAGCTGCAGGCAAAGCTCGACCGCATCGCGCTCATTTGCCGCGAGGGGCTTTCGGGCGCCCGCGTGGTTCGCGCCTTTGTACGCGAAGATCACGAGCGCGAGCGCTTTGCCCAAGCCGCCGATGACCAGGCCAATACCGCCATCGCGGTGGGCAAGCTCTCGTCAATCCTTAATCCCGTCACGTTTTTGGTGATGAACCTGGGCGTGTGCGCCATCCTGTGGGTGGGCGGCATCCAGGTCAACGTGGGCGAGCTTACGCAGGGCCAGGTCATGGCGTTTGTGAACTACATGACGCAGACCCTCACCTCCATCGTCTACGTGGCCAACCTGGTCGTTGTCTTTACCAAGGCGAGCGCCAGCGCGTCGCGCATCAATGAGGTGCTCAATTGCGTGCCGAGCATCACCGACGAGGGCAATCAGCCGGTTGCGCTGCCCGAGCTGAGCGACCTGGCGGGTGGCGCTGTTCCGGCCCCTGCGCTGAGCTTGAGCCATGCGAGCTTCTCCTTTGGCACCGGCGCTGCCAACGCCGTCAACGATGTGACCCTGGAGCTTCCGCTGGGCAAGACGCTCGGCATTATCGGCGGTACGGGCAGCGGTAAGTCCACGCTCGTCTCGCTTATCCCGCGTCTGTACGATGCGGGTACCGGCAGTGTGAGCGTGATGGGCTCCGACGTGCGCGCTTGGCCGCTCGACCAACTGCGCCACGTGGTCGCGACCGTTCCGCAGCGCGCGTCGCTGGCGAGCGGCACCATCCGCAGCAACCTGACCTGGCGTGACGAGTCGGCGACCGACGATGAGCTCTGGGCGGCGCTCGATATGGCGCAGGCCAGCGAGTTCGTGCGCAACAAGCCGCAGGGTCTCGACGCCCCGGTCGAGGCGGGTGGCAAGAACTTCAGCGGCGGTCAGCGCCAGCGCCTGACCATCGCGCGCGCCTTGGTGGGTTCGCCTCAGATATTGATCATGGACGACTCCGCCTCGGCGCTCGACTTTAAGACTGATGCGGCGCTTCGTCACGCTATTCGCGAGCGCAGCGTGCGCGGTGCCGCCGAGGGCGGGCTGCCGCTCACGACGGTGATCGTAAGCCAGCGCGTCTCGACCGTGCGCGACGCCGACATGATCTGCGTACTCGATCACGGCTCGGTTGCGGGCCTGGGCACGCATGACGAGCTGTACGCGACCTGCCAGCTCTACCGCGAGATCTGCCAGTCGCAGCTGCGCCGCGAGGAGCTCGAGGGTCAGCAGGGGAGCGCGACGCCCGCGTCTGTCCCGGCTGCCCCGGCATCCACTTGCGCAAAGGAGGGCTGCTAAATGAATCCGTACACTTCTTCCGGTTCGGTCGCCACGATGACGGCCAACGTGTCCGGTAACGATAACCTCAACGACCTGGGCGACGGTCCGCGCCAGCCCGGCGATCCCGAGCGCTATCCCGTGGGTGCGGTGACCCGCCGCCTGATGGGCTACGTCCGTCCGCATCGTATCTCGTTTACGGCGTCGTTTGTGAGTGCCGCCGTCTCGGTGGTCCTGCAGCTCTACACACCCATCCTCATTGGCGAGGGCATCGACCTTATCGTCGCCGCCGGGCAGGTGGACTTCGACGCGCTGCTGCCGCTTGTTACCAAACTCGCGCTCGTCGTGGTGGGGGCCGCGGCCTTCCAGTGGCTACAGGGCTATTGCGTTAACCGCCTGTCCTACGAAACGGTGCGCGACATGCGCGTGGAGGCGAGCGACAAGCTCAGCCGCATGCCGCTCAGCTTTATCGATAGCCATGCCCACGGCGATCTTATGGGCCGCGTGGTCAACGATGTCGACCAGGTGGGCGACGGCCTGCTGCAGGGCTTCACGCAGCTTTTCACCGGCGTCATCACCATCGTGGGCACGCTCGCATTTATGCTGTCCATCAACCTGACCATGACGCTCGTGGTGGTGCTCGTCACACCGCTCTCCATCTTTGCGGCCGGCGCCATCGCTAAGCTCTCCAACAAGAGCTTCACCGCCCAGCAGCGCATTCAGGGCCAGCTGGGCGGCCATATCGAGGAATACGTGGGCGAGCAAAAGCTCGTGGACGCCTTTGCCTACGGCCCAAATGCGCAGCAGCGCTTCGATGCCCTCAACGCCGAGCTCTACACTGCGGGCGAGCGCGCGCAGTTTATGGGCTCGCTTTCCAACCCCGGCACGCGCTTTATCAACAACATCATCTACGCCGTGGTCGCCGTGATCGGCTGCGTGGGCGTGATCACAGGCGTGCCCGCGGCGCTCACGGTGGGCGGCGTGCAGATCTTCCTGTCCTACGCCAACCAGTACACCAAGCCGTTCAACGAGGTCACCAACGTCATTACGCAGATCCAGACCGCGTACGCCTCGGCACGGCGCATGTTCGCGCTGCTCGATGCCCGCGAGCAGGAGCCCGACGCTGTGGATGCCGTTGAGCTCACGGCCCCGCAGGGCGAGGTCGCTTTTGAGCATGTGGACTTTAGCTATGTGCCCGACCGCAAGCTGCTGCAGGACATCTGCATCGATGCTAAGCCCGGCATGCGCTTTGCCCTCGTCGGCCCCACGGGCTGCGGCAAGACGACGCTTATCAACCTGCTGCTGCGCTTTTACGATATCGATGCCGGGCGCATCGTGGTCGACGGGCATTCCTCGCGCGACTACACGCGTGAGAGCCTGCGCCGCGCCTTTGGAATGGTGCTGCAGGACACCTGGCTGTTTGAGGGCACGGTGGCCCAGAATATCGCCTACGGTTGCCCCGACGCCACGCGCGAGCAGATCATCGAGGCCGCCAAGCGCGCGCACGCGCACAAGTTTATCGTGCAGCTGCCAGACGGCTACGACACGGTGATCGGCGAGGACGGCGGCACGTTTAGCCAGGGTCAAAAGCAGCTGCTGTGCATCGCGCGCGTCATGCTCACCGACCCGGCTATTCTGCTGCTGGACGAGGCCACCTCGAGCATCGATACCCGCACCGAGCTGCAGGTACAAGCGGCGTTCGACGAACTCATGGCCGACCGCACGAGCTTTGTCGTCGCGCATCGCCTGTCGACGATCCGTAACGCCGATTGCATCCTGGTCATGCGCGACGGCGAGATTATCGAGCGCGGCACGCATGACGAGCTGCTGGCGGCAGACGGCTTCTATGCCGAGCTCTACCGCAGCCAGTTTGCCCAGTGAGCAAGCCCGTGGGGCTAATTAATCAATCGACAGACGGTGGTTTACATCTGTCACGTTAGTACTAAGATATTCATCTAATAAATTGCATTAGTGGCTTTAGTTTTGGGGGAAACGAGGCAACGTGACTATGACGTGCTCTTTGGTGGTTAACAGCAAGAGCGGTAATACCAGGATGGTTTCGGGCGCGATCAAGCGCGCTCTGCAGGCTGCGGGTGTTGAGTTTGTCCATGCCGCGGCGTTGAGCGACGATGCGGATGCAGATCAGGTTGCGCTCGAGGCGCAGGGCGCCTGCGCGGCCGACACGGTGCTCGTCGGTTTTTGGTGCGACAAGGGCGCGTGCACGCCTTCGGTCGCGGCGTTGCTCTCCGCCTTGCACGGCAAGCGCGTCTTCCTGTTTGGCACCTGCGGTTTTGGGGCCGACCAGAGCTATTACCAGCAGATTATTGATCGCGTGACTTCCAATTTGGCTGGGGATGCCGAGCTTGCGGGCTGGGCGATGTGCCAGGGCAAGATGGGTCCCGCGGTCAAGCAGCGCTACGAGGCCATGCTCGAGCAAGATCCCGACAACGCGCGCTATAAGATGCTGCTCGACAACTGGATTGCTGCGAAGGACCATCCCACCAAGGAAGATCTGGATAACATGGCCGCAGCCGCCAAGAAGGCCGTACTGGGAGAGTAGCTTCGCCGTCCGCGATCCTTCGTGCAAAACAATACAAATGTGAAAGCCTCGAAGTTCTCGAGGCTTTTTTCTTGACACTTGTGGGCACAACCGCTGCAAGCGTTTGGGGCGACTTTTTCCATCACCCCGATGACGAGGCTGTTCTGGACAACACGCTCGCATACGTTCGCTGGATGTATTCAGAGTGGGAAGGGCTTTCCGGATGGAAGGGCTTTCCGGATGGATGAGGTTGCGGAAGATGCGTCCCGGAATTTGCCTTTGGAATGGGATGGAGTTTCCGGTTAAGGACCTCGGCGGAAAGTGCATCCCGGAATTTGTAGCCGAAGTGGGATGCAGTTTTCCAACGGGCCCGCAGGCGGAAACCGCATCCCACTTTGCGCATGATTTCTGGGACACAGTTTCCGCGACTCGCATGACAGGCCGCGCCTCTGCTGTGAGGCGAGGGCGAGCGGGCACCGGGTAACGTCTGTCGCGAGTTCCGCACGCAAAGAAGGCCACTTAATGTGGCCTTCGTCTTGCGCAGGACTGTCTGAGCAGCAGATGTTACCCGGCGCCCGTCCGCCCTCGTTGGGGATTGCCCGGGTAGGCGAATCGGGATGCGTCCCGCTACTTGATCTTGGTTGTACCTGGCGCCAGGTTGGGGTCGGTTTCGTTGGCCTCGGTCTGGAAGTGCTCGGTGTAGACGTTCTTGCCGTCGCGGAACATCTCGTAGTATTGCATCTTGGCGTAATCCTCGCGCGCCTTGGTGGCGGCTGCCGCTGCGGCGTCGTCACCGGTGACGTTGGAGGAGAGCGCCCAGCGCAGGCTGGCGTCCTCGTAGCCGACCGAGTTGATGGCGGGCAGCGACTCGCGCAGCGTCATGTGCGCTTTCTGGTAGTCGGTCAGCGGTGCGCCGATCAGTTGCATCAGCTGGGTGGACAGGTAGTTGGTGGACAGGTCGTCGACCTCGCTCGTCTGGTCGCAGCCGGCAACGTCGTAGTTAGCCCAGATGATGTAGTCGGTCTGCCACAGGCGCTCCTGATGCGTGGCATCGTCCTCGCCGGTAAACCACTTGTCGTTGAACTTGGACGGGAAGAACGGCTGGTGGTCGCCCCAGAACACCACGACCACCTTACGGTCGAGCTTGCTCAGGGCGTTGAGGAAGTAGCGCAGCGCCTGGTCGGACTGCTCGATGCACGAGACATACTCGTCGACATCGGAGAGCGTGCCGTCCTCGACGGTCTTGGCGTCCAAATCGGTCGTGTCGATATTCAGGTGCATCTGCTTGTCGACCGGCAGCAGGCCCGTATCGTAGCCCGAGTGGTTCTGCATGGTCACGTCGAAGATAAACTGCGGATCGGCGTTCTGGTCGAGCAGCTCAAGAATCTTGTCGTAGGTAGCCTGGTCGGTCACCATGCCGCGCAGGGTGTCGGCTCCCTGGAAGTCATTGATAGACAGGAACTGGTCAAAGCCAAAGTCCTTGTAGACGTTCTCGCGGTTCCAGTTGGTCGCGTGGTTGGGGTGCATGGCCGTGGTGGAATAGCCGAGCGATTTGAACTGTTCTGCCAGGTTCCCGGTCGTCTCCATGTTGTAGATGGTGTAGGGGTACACGCCCGAGCCCAGGTTGGCCATGGAGTTGCCGGTCATAAACTCAAACTCGGTATTGGCGGTACCGCCGCCGTAGGCGCTCACATAGAGCTTGCCGCGGCTGAGGCAGTTGGACAGGTTCTTAAAGTGCTGCGGACCCTCGTAGCCGGCGCGCATGTTCTGGTAGATCGACAGATCCGAGAAGGTCTCGTTCATGATGGCGATGACCGTGGGCTTCTCGCTGTCGAACTGCTCCTTTGCGGCGGCGCGCTCGTCGCTCTTGGCCGCGTCGGACTTGTCGTAGGCCTTGGCGTACTTTTTGAGCGTGGCCTTGGCATCGTCGACGGAGTAGTCGGCGGGTTTGGGCGGCTTGATGGACTGCGCTGCGCTAATGAAAGCGGGCAGGTAGCCCTCGCGCCAGTAGCTCTCGAGCGGGCGCCAGGTGTAGACGGTGATGCCGAGGGTGTTGTAGTAGTCGATGAGCGTGACATGCGCGGTTACGCCGCCCAGGCACAGCACTGCCACGAGCAGGTTGGTGAGCAGCATACGCTTGGCGTTGGCGGCACCCTTCTGACGGTGCGGTGCCACCAGGCCGGCGTACTCGCACAGCAGCATGGCGATGGCGGTAAAGCCCATGGACAGCACGCAGAACAGCGAGATCGAGAAGGTGTAGCCGTTGCCGGCGACCGCGGCGGCGGTGGAGATGGCCGAAAGGTCGCCCGGCTGGATGGGCATGGATTTAAACGTGATGACGAAGAACTCGGCAATGCCCAGGATAAAGAGGGCGAAGGCCAGGACGGCCGGAGCTGCGCCGTGGCGCTGGAACAGGAAGAACAAGCCGGTCATGAGCACGGTGATGATGGCCCACTCGAGCAGGATGCACAGGGGGTAGACCCAGGTAAAGTCGTGGTTGGACGAGACTTCCATTCCCAGCAGCGCAAAGACGCCGGCGAGCAGCAGGCACAAGACAGCGGCGACGAGCGGTTTGCCCACAAAGGCGCCGCGCAGGCGGGCGAGCTTGCCGGTGGGGGCGGGGGCGTCGGGCGCGGCGAACGCAAAGACGCGCGGGGCGATGCGGTCGCGTGCGATGCTGGCCCAAGCGCAGCCGGTGAGGATGGCGTTGGTTAGGATGAGCATCACAAAGGCGAGCGGCTCGTTTTGGGCGACGAGGCCAATGGCGCCCCAAATGGTCAAAAAGAGCTGGAACAGGCCGAAGGCGACGCTCCACCCAAGAGCGCTTTTGGCAACGGTGCCCGACTGAGCGCGAATGGCCTTGGCCTCGCGCAAGACAAGGTAGACGGTCGCCGCAAGACCGACGAGCGAGATGGCGGCAGCGAACATGCTGAGACTCCTCACAAACTTAAAACCTACGAAAGCGGGGGTTTACCCGATTGTTACCAAGATATGCGCTGCAATTGGTGGCTGCGCACAACAACCAGCCATATTAACGCGCACGTGTGGCGGTGTGGCGCAATGGAGTGGCGACCTGCGCGATAATGGACGGGAATTACACGGAAACGTAAAGGCTTCTTAAAGAATTAGCGAGGATGAGGCGATGAACGAGCAGGTTTGCACCAAGGCTGTGGATACGTGCGGCTATCCGGTCGAGACGACGGGCAATGCGGTGCTGGACACGTTGGAGCACCGTTCCTCCACGCGTGCCTTCGCGCGTGATGACGATGACCGTCCCGTGGCGGTGACCGACGAGCAGCGGGCGGCGATTCTGCATGCGGCGAGTCGTGCGCCGTCGGCGGGCGCCATGATGATGTATTCCATCGTGAGCATCCGCGAGCAGGCAACGCTCGACCGCCTGGCCGACCTGTGCGACCACCAGCCCATGATCGCCAAGGCGCCCTGGGCACTGATATTTGTGGTCGATTATGCCAAGTGGATCGATCTGTTTGAGCACGTGGGCTGCTTTGAGCCCGAGTTTGTCGAGCGCACGGGTAAGGCGCCCCGCCGCGCGCCGGGTTTGGGCGACTTTGCCATCGCGGCCCAGGACGCCGTGATCGCCGCGCAAAACGCCGTGGTTGCCGCCGAGGCTCTGGGCCTGGGGAGCTGCTATATCGGTGATATCGTCGAGAATGCCGAGGAAGTTGCCGAGCTGCTCGATCTGCCGCCCTATACCATGCCGCTATCGATGCTCATCATCGGCACGCCCCGTAAGGAGCGTCCGGCGATCGCACACCCCGTGGTGAACCTGGTGCACGAGGAGCGCTACTGCCGCGCCGATGCTGCGACCATGGACGCGCAGGTGGCCGAGATGGACGCGATGTTCCGTCCGCATGCCCGCGAGGTAGGCGAGCGCGTGGTGGATATCTACACCCGCAAGCACACGAGCCCCTTTATGGCCGAGATGAGCCGCTCCATGGAGTGGTGGTTCAAAAATTGGCTCGGAAAATGACGGATGTGACAAAGGGACCGTCCCTTTGTCACATTCCATATCGCCGAGGTGGCCTAAAGGCCGTATAAATGTTTATTTAGCTGGGAAAACAGTGCATTAAAACATGGGCCGATTACCTATAATCCCTTCGAACATTAAAGTTGGGAGGAAACCGGCTTATGGAACAAAAGGCCAAGGAGGCAGCCTCGCACGCTGCGATTCCTGTGAGCATCTCGGCGATGCTCGTCACGCTGGGCGTGGTGTACGGCGATATCGGCACCAGCCCTATGTATGTAACCAAGGCGCTCGTTGCCGGCAACGGCGGCATCGGAAGCGTGACGGAGGAGTTCGTGCTTGGCGCGCTCTCCCTTGTCGTGTGGACGGTCACGCTGCTGACCACCATCAAGTATGTGCTCATCTCGCTGCGCGCCGATAACCATGGTGAGGGCGGCATCTTTGCCCTGTACAGCCTGGTCAAGCGTTGCGGCAAGTGGCTCATCATCCCCGCCATGCTGGGTGGCGCCGCGCTGCTCGCCGACGGCATCCTGACGCCGGCCGTTACCGTTACCACGGCCATCGAGGGCCTGCGCACCATCCCGGCGGTCCATGCCGTGCTGGGCGATGACCAGGGCCGCGTCGTCGCCATTACGCTCGCCATCATCATCGCGCTCTTTTTGGTGCAACGCATCGGTACGGCCAAGATCGGTCACGCCTTTGGCCCCATCATGACGCTGTGGTTCCTGTTCCTGGGCGGCACGGGTCTGTTTTTTGTCTTCCAGCACCCCGCCGTGCTGCTGTGCCTCAACCCGGTGCGCGGCATCGCCTTTTTGCTGAGCCCCAACAACCACGCGGGTATCATGATTCTGGGCAGCTGCTTCCTCGCCACCACCGGTGCCGAGGCGCTCTACTCCGACATGGGCCACGTCGGCCGCGGCAACATCTACGCCACCTGGCCGTTCGTTAAGTGCTGCCTGCTGCTTTCCTATATGGGCCAGGGCGCTTGGCTTATGAACAACGCTGCCAACCCCGAGCTCATGGGCATTGCCGACCTCAACCCGTTCTACCAGATGCTCGCCCCGGGCCTGCGCCCGTTTGCCGTAGGCCTTTCCACCGTTGCGGCCATCATCGCCTCGCAGGCGCTCATCACCGGCGCATTCTCGCTGGTGTCCGAGGCCAGTCGCCTGGACCTCATGCCGCACATGCAGGTCTTCTATCCTGCCGAGACCAAGGGCCAGCTCTATATTCCCATGGTCAACAACGTCATGCTTGTGGGCTGCGTCATCGTGGTGCTGCTGTTCCAGAACTCGGCGCATATGGAAGCCGCCTACGGCCTTGCCATTACGCTGACTATGATGTGCACCACGCTGCTGCTCTTCTTCTACCTGCACGAGGAGCGCAAGCTCAAGGTTGCTCCGTGGATCTTCGCGGCCTTCTTCCTTTTGCTCGAAGGCTTCTTCTTCGTGAGCTCGCTCACCAAGTTCTTCCACGGCGGCTACTTCACCATCCTCATGGCTGCACTCATCATGGGCATTATGGTGTGCTGGTACAACGGCACGGCGGTCGAGCAGCGCCAGTTTACGCTGCTGCCGCTGCGCAGCTACCTGCCGCAGCTCAAGCGCCTGCGCGACGACGACCGTTACGAGCTCGTGAGCGACAACATCGTGTACCTGACCAAGGACACCCATACCGACTACATCGACCGCGATATCGTTTACTCGATCTTGGATAAGCATCCCAAGCGCGCCCGCGCCTGGTGGTTTGTGAATGTCGAGACCATGGACGAACCGCATACCTTTGCCTATTCGGTCGAGACGTTCGGCACCGACTACGTGTTCCGCGTGCATCTGTACCTGGGCTACAAGATCAACCAGCGCGTCAATGCCTACCTGCGTCAGGTTGTTCAGGACCTGGCTGCCACCGGCGAGCTGCCGCCGCAGACGCATGACTACTCGGTCTACAAGGATCCGGGTAACATCGGCACGTTCAAGTTCGTCCTGATCCGTAAGCTTCTGGCGCCCGAAAGCGATGTGGAGCCCAGCGAGCGCACGGCCATCACGCTCAAGTACATCATCCGCCGCGCCGCCGGCACGCCCGCGCGTTGGTACGGCCTGGAGAACTCCAACGTGAGCTTTGAGTACGTGCCGCTGTTCACCAAGTTCAAGGCCGTGAATAAGATGCAGCGCCTGGCTCCCAACGAGCGGCCGTAGGCGCCGGCAGGTTGCACGGAGTTGGTTTTCGATGGACAAGATTGAGGCCGGGGAGGCAAACATGGATGCAAAGATGCTTGATGGCCGCGAGGTGGTTGCCGAGCTGGTACGTGAGGCACGCGCCGACGCCGCCGAAGATCGGTTTTTGACGAACCGTGCCAACATGGATATGGCCGACCGCGTGATCTCGATCGTGGCACTGGTATTTGGAGCGGTGTGCGTGTGTGCCCTGCTCGCGCACGTGCTGTTTGTCTAGCGACCGCCGGTTGCAAAGGCTATACACTTGGAACCACCACAAGGGAAACCACCACAAAGGTGCCTGTCCCCTGTGGTGGTTTTTGTTTTTGAGAGAGGGGCGGGGCGCTGATGGACGTCCGTACGGACGGTGATATTGCCGATAGCTTTTGGTGGCGGCGCACAACGCTGACGCGCCGCACTCCTCTGTATGACGCCTGCGTATCGGTGGGGCTGCTGGTCGCGGCGACGATTGTGGGCGCGCTGCTCGACCATCCGGGTCTCGCGCCGAGCATCATGATCGTCTATGTGTTCGCCGTTCAGCTGTGCGCATTCTTTACCTGGAGTCGCCTGTATTGCTTGCTGAGCTCGGCTGCCGCCGTGGCGCTCTACAACTTCTTGTTTGTCGACCCGCGCTACTCGCTGTCGCTTATCGACCGCGGCTATCCCGGCATGTTCTTCATCATGTTTGTGGTCTCGCTTGTGTCGAGCTCGATTGCGTTGGCCCTGCGCCGCGCCTTGGCACAGGCTGCCGCCAGCGACCGCCGCACGCATATGGTGCTCGAGACCAACCGCATGCTGCAGCGGTGCGCCGATCAGCAGCAGATTGTCCATGCTATGTCAACGCAGCTGGCGCGTCTTTCGGGCTGTCCGGTCGTGTGGTACAGCGCTGACGCCGAGGGCGATGACCTGCTGCCGCGTGCGACGTACACGGCCGTGGGCGATGCCGCGCCGGTGCACGAACTGGCGCCGCAGATGCCGCCGCGGCTCTCGGCGTCCGCCTATGTGGGAACGCCGCTCGATGCCACCTATGGCGGCTCGGCGTTTTATGGCATCTACCTGACGGTTCGCACAGGCGACGGCTTCGTGCGCTCGGGCGACCCCGCCTCGGTGGTGGGCGTGCTGGCTATCGTTGCCGAGCCCGATGTGCTAACACACGAGGAACGGACACTTGCCGATGCCATCGTGAGCGAAGGCGAGCTGGCACTCGATCGCGCTCGTGCCATGGAGGCCCGTGAGGAGGCGGCGGTGCTCGCCAAAAACGAGCAGCTGCGCGCCAACCTGCTGCGCTCCATCTCGCATGATCTGCGCACGCCGCTTACCAGTATTTCGGGTAATGCCGACGTGCTGCTCGACCAGGGCTCGACCGGCACCGCCGTGCTCGACGCCCAGACGCGCCGCGGCCTGCTCCTTTCCATTCGCTCGGATGCGCAATGGCTCAACGCCACCGTCGAGAATCTGCTTGCCATCACCAAGCTCGAGGGTGGCGGTATGCGCCTGTCGACCACACTCGAGCTCATGGACGATATCGTCGAGGAGGCGCTGCGCCACGTGAACCCTGCCGTGCGCGAGCACGACCTTAAGGTAGTGGCGTGCGATGAGCCGGCGCTCGTCAACGTCGATGCGCGCCTGATGGTGCAGCTGGTGGTCAATCTGGTGAACAACGCCATCACCTATACGCCCGCGGGCTCGCATATCATGATTTCGATTAGCGTCGACGATGGACGCGTGGCGTGCTCGGTGGCCGATGATGGTCCGGGCATCGCACCCGAGGATCGCGAGCGGATCTTTGAGTCGTTCTATACCGCCAACCATGGTCTGGCCGACAGCCACCGCAGCGTTGGCCTGGGTCTTTCGCTCTGCCGTTCCATTGCGTTGGCACATGGCGGTAGCATAGAGGTTGCTGCGGCGGACCCGCACGGTTCGGTCTTTACGATTGAACTTCCCGCCGCCGACGTTTCGTTTGATAAGGAGTAGCGCTGTGCCGAACTCTGCCGTGAAACCGCTCATCTTGGTCGTTGAGGACGACCCCGCCGTTCGCAACCTTATCGTTGCCGCGCTCGAGGCGCACGGCTTGCGCCATATGGCCGTGGAGACCGCCCATGCCGCTATTGCCGCTGCCTCGTCGCAGGCGCCGAGCATCGTGCTACTCGATCTGGGCCTGCCCGATATGGACGGCGTCAAGGTGGTGGAGTCGGTGCGCGCATGGTCGGGCATGCCGATTATCGTGGTCTCGGCGCGTAGCGAGGACGCGGACAAGATCCGCGCGCTCGATGCCGGCGCCGACGACTACCTGACCAAGCCCTTTTCGGTCGAGGAGCTGCTCGCGCGCATTCGCACGACACTCAGGCGCCTATCGTATGCGCAAACGGGCGGCGTTGCCTCCGAGGGCTCGTTCGATACCGGTGAGCTGCATATCGATTTTGATGCCGGCATCGCCACGATGGATGGCGAGGAGCTGCATCTGACGCCGATCGAGTACAAACTGCTATGCCTGCTGGCGCATAACGCCGACAAGGTGCTCACGCACCAGTCTATCCTGCACGAGATTTGGGGCACGGCAACCAAGAGCGACCTGGCGAGCCTGCGCGTCTTTATGGGCACGTTGCGTAAGAAGATCGAGTCCGACCCCGCGCACCCGCGCTATATCCAAACGCACGTGGGTATTGGTTACCGATTGGTCATCCAGGGATAGGTCGGCATCCGCCATCCCACTATGAGTTGCGGTGAAATACGGTCTAAATTTGCCTAATACCAGGCAAAGCAGTCCATATTCCACCG
The DNA here is from genome assembly GCA_900550825.1 of uncultured Collinsella sp. GTDB lineage: Bacteria > Actinomycetota > Coriobacteriia > Coriobacteriales > Coriobacteriaceae > Collinsella. Next base: position 17,712 of record URTZ01000011.1, read on the forward strand.
CAACTTTGTTATTTGCCCTTGGGCTTGCTGGCGTAGAACTTTTTCTTTTTGGGCTTGCCGGCGGGGGAGGGCTTGCCGACAAAGTTGGGCTTGCCGTTGCCGGTCTGCGCGTGCGCGGGCGCCGTTGCGCGAGGCTTGCGCGCCTCGGGGTTGCGCAGCTCCTCGGTTCGCTCGGCAATCTCCTCGGCGCTAAAGCCGACCTCGGCCATGGCGTCCTCGATGGGCAGGCGGCGCACGATATAGCAATGGTGCACCTTCTGGTTGCGCGCGAAATCCTCGGGGATGGTCTGCGCCGTAATGTCCTCCAACACCACGCCCGCGCGGGCGAGCTTGCGTGTCTCGGGGCGGAAGCCGCGCAGGTTGCAGCTAAAGATGGCATGTCCGCCCTGTGCAAGCAGGCGAGATATGCCGGCCAAAAGCTCGACATGGTCGCGCTGGACATCCCAAGTGCGACGGCCCATCTTGGACGAGTTCGAGAACGTGGGCGGGTCGACAAAGATCAAGTCCCAGCGGTTGCGCGTCTGGCGCTGGTCACGAATCCAGGCGAGCACGTCGTCGCGCACAAAGTGATGCTGCGGCCCCACAAAGCCGTTTTGGCGCATGTTGCGCTCGGCCCAGTCCAGGTAGGTGTTGGAGAGGTCGACCGTCACGGTCTCCTCGACGCCGCCATCGGCCGCGTAGCAGGTGGCAGTGCCGGTGTAGGCAAACAGGTTGAGGAAGCGGCGCGCCTGCTTGGCGTGCTCGCGCACCAGGTTGCGGGTGACGCGGTGATCCAGGAAGATGCCCACATCCAGATAATCGTCAAAGTTGACGGCAAAGGTGAGTCCACCCTCTTCGATGAGCGGCAGGCGACGGCGAGCGATGTTGGCGCGCTCGCCCGATCCGCCCTTGCCGGCGCCCTGCTTGCCGTACTGCGAGCCGCCACGCGAGCGCATGCGGGCCTTGGCGTGCACATGCTCGGCCGGAACATCCAGGATGCGCGGCGCGATGGCCAAGATGTCGAGCATGCGGGCCTGGGCTAGCGCGGGATCGATGGTCTTAGGCGCGGCGTACTCGGCGATGACGAGCCAGCGGCCCGGCGTCTGCGGGCAGCCCTCGTACAGGTCAATGGCGGCGGAGTAGTCGGGCAGGTCGGCATCGTAGACGCGGTAGCAGCTCACGCCCTCGCGCTTGGCCCACTTGCGGCGCAGACGGGCATTCTTGCGCAGGCGGTTGGCGAACTGCTCCGACTCGGGGATGAGCACGGGCAGCGGCTTGCCGTCGCCCAGGTCGAGTGTGGCGGCAGGCTCGGGCATGGGGGTGTTGGCGGCGTTGTCGTTGACTTCGTTGGCATCCGCAACCTCGGCCTCGGCATCCGCACTGGTCGCAGCCTCAAAAGCTGCGGCGGCGTGGTCGAGCGAGGGCCAAACCTCAAGAGCCGCCTCCTCGTTATTGGGCATGACGGCGATCGAGCGCTCGGGCTCGGCGTGGAGCGCGCGGGCCAGCAATCCATCGCGGGTGAGCGCGGCGACCGGCGCCGCGGAAAGCTCGGGCGCGCGGCGCAGCTCACCGACCAGCGTCATGGCGTCGTGCATGAGCGAAAGCGGGGTCTCGGTGGTGTCTGCGACCACGGCGGCACCGGCGACGGCGCCCGCATGGTCCAGCACGGTGGCGGGCTTGGCGGCGCAAAAGTCGACAAAACGCTTGTAGCCGGCGCACTTGACCATGCGCTCGGCAGTCTTGCGGGCGGCGGGGTCGATGTCTACGGCCACGATGCGCGCCTGCCGCTCGCGCGCTGCCGCCTCGCACGAGCGCGCCTCGGCAAGCAGCTGCTCCCACAGGGCGGCGTCGTGCAGCTGCCAGCCCTCAAAGCCCCAGCGCTCGCGTGCGGCGCCCGGGGCGCGGTCGGTCAGAATGTTCACGGCTTCCAGCAACAGGCCGCCGCCGGCGCACGAGGCATCGATTAGCGTGGGAAGGGCTTCATTCTCGTAATCGTCAGCCGTTAACTCGCGCTCGCACAGTGCGGTCCAGCCGACCTGCGCCAACACCAGGGCGGCGTAGTCGGGGCGCAGCACGTGCGCGCCCTCGCCGGCGCGGGTCGCTGCGGGCGGCAGGCGTTTGAACAGCGGGTCGCCTGAAAGGTCCAGGCTGATGCTCGCGCGGCGCTGGCGCAGCGAAAGCAGCAGGTGAACGTCGGGGTCGGCAGCATCGACGTCGGCGCGACGGCCCGTGGTCTCGGCCAGACGGTCGCACAGCGCGTCTTTGGCGCGCAGGGCCGAGAAGCGCGTGTTGCGCAGCTGCTCGGTCACGCCGCGGGCTGTGATGGCGATGGTGGCGCCGGGGCGGACGATGCTCTCCCAGGCGATGTCGTAAACGCTATCGTACAGTTCATCGGCATCCTGCGCCTCAAAGCGCCCGAGTACCACGAACACGCGGCTCGCCAGGCGCGACCACAGGCATGCTCGGTAGCCTTGCTCGAGCTCGCCCTCAAATGTAGCGCGGCCCTTCAGGCGGCGGACATGCGAAAGTCCGAGGCGTTTAAGCTCATCGGCGAGTGCGGACTCAAAGCCCTCGGGGCAGCTTGCGTAAAATTCCATGGGTGACCTCTCTGGTTGCGTCGCTCCATTATATGATGGATGCTTCGTTTGCCCTTATCCTCGAAAGGAACCCATATGATTGATGCGTGCCCCGATTCCGCCGTCCTCTTTTTTGACGTGGACGGCACGCTGACGTCGTTCGATCCCGACGATATGACCGATAAGGACTTTTCGGCGGTTCACCCCTCGCAGACGGTGGTTGAGGCGTTCCGTGCACTGCGCGATGCAGGGCACAAGGCATTTATCTGCACGGGCCGCCCCCTGTGGCTTATCGCCGATAGCCTGCGTGCGCTCGACCCCGCGGGCATCGTTGCCATGGCGGGAGCCACGCTCGAGGTCGAGGGCCGCGTGGTGCATGAGGACTGCTTTGGCGAGGACGTTATCGAGGAGCTTGCACGCCGTATGGCCGCGGCAGGGATTGAGGCCTTTTTCGAGACCAACGTGGCTACTTTTGCCCTGGAACCCGCGGGTGTTGAGCAGTCGTCTCTGATCGGCACTTCTGTGGTGCACAGCGCCGAGGAAATGCGCGTCGACGGCCGTCTGCGCGTGGGCAAGGTAGGCATCGTCGCGAGCGACCTGGCTCGCGTAGCCAACGATGACGGCTTTATCGATCGCGAGTTTGAGCTGTGCAACACCGGTGGTCAGAATCGCGAGCTGAGCCCCAAGGGCATTGACAAGGGCGTGGGCGTGGCGCGAGCACTGGCGTATCTGGGCCGCGAGGGAAATGCGCGCACCTTTGGCTTTGGCGATTCGGGCAACGACCTGGGCATGCTCGCTGCCGTCGAGACAGCCGTGGCCATGGGCAACGCCATGCCCGAGGTCAAGGCGGTCGCCGACTACGTGACCGACGATGTCGCGCACGACGGCACCGTCACAGCGATGCAGCATTTCGGCCTCATCTAATGAATCCCGCGTTCTGACGTTTGCTCAAACTGCGACTCTTTGCTTTTGCATGCTCAATCGATTTATCAATCCAAACACTGAGGTGTTTATACCGTTCGCCGAGAAGATAAAAACCCGCAGCTCACGCCTTGATAAACATAGGTAAAGTGTTTAGCAGTTTATCGGCCGTGTGCAAACGAAAGGAATCAGGCAGATGGCAATCAAGGTGTTCGCTGACGGTGCAAACCTCGAGGGCATGCTCGACATGTACGAGAACGGCAACGTTCAGGGTTTCACGACCAACCCGTCCCTTATGAAGAAGGGTGGCGTGACGGATTACCGCGCGTTTGCCAAGGAGGTTCTGGCTCACATCACCGATGTGTCCGTCTCGTTTGAGGTCTTTGCCGATGACGTCGAGACCATGGAGGTCGAGGCCCGCGAGATCGCTACCTGGGCCGACAACGTCTACGTCAAGATTCCGTGCGTGACCACCAAGGGCGAGTCCACCGCCGAGCTGGTCCGCAAGCTTTCCGCCGACGGCATCAAGGTTAACGTCACTACTATCTTTACGCCTACGCAGGTCGATGAGATGGTCGAGGCCGTTGACACCGAGGCGCCGTCCATCATCTCGCTCTTTGCCGGCCGTATCGCCGACACCGGCGTCGACCCCATTCCGTTTGTGACGGAGTCGGTCAAGAAGGCCGCCGCAAAGCCCAACTGCGAGGTCCTGTGGGCGTCCACGCGCGAGCTCATCAACATTTACCAGGCCGAGGCCTGCGGTTGCCAGATCATCACGGTGCCCAACAGCATCCTGGCCAAGCGCAAGAACATTGGTCGCGACCCGTACGAGGTCTCGCTCGATACCGTGCGCGGTTTTGCCAAGGATATCGCGGCGCTCGGTTTCCATATTCTGCCGTAGCGCGAACACCGACTGTACCGTGGGCTGTTCGCCCCGGCCTTTCCTTTCCTCTATCGCTCACTCGCTTCGCGAGGGTCGCGCCAGGCAAAGGAAAGGCTGGGGCTGCCGACACGAACTTGCCAGTAGGTTGGTGATTGGTTTTCATATCCTGCCGTGGGCAAAGGTACCCCCGCCTGCGCCGTGCAAAATTGAGAGTATTCAGCAAGGTAAAGGTCTTTATCAGTTGACCGAAGCATGGAACGGCCCCCGTTTTGGCTCTGACGACGCTAAAACGGGGGCTGTTTTTGCTTTTTCGCCTCTGAGGGGCATCCGGAACGGCGGAATTTGCAGAATACTCGCGATTTTGCACGTCGCTACCGGGGGGACCCTTGCTTTGGCGGTTTACTTCCCCTGCACCATGGTGAGGGAGATTTTCTTGCGGTCGCGATCGACCCTCTCGACCCACACCTTGACCGTGTCGCCGACGCGCACCACGTCGCTGGGGTGCTTGACGAAGCGGTTGGCCAGCTTGGAGATATGCACGAGGCCGTCCTGGTGCACGCCCACGTCGACGAAGGCACCAAAGTCGACGACGTTGCGCACCGTGCCCTTGAGTTCCATGCCGGGCTCCAGGTCGTCGATGGAAAGTGCCGAGCGGCTAAAGACCGCCTCGGGCGCGTCGTCGCGCGGGTCGCGACCGGGCTTCTTGAGCTCGTTGACAATGTCGATGAGCGTGAGGGTGCCGCAGTCCAGGTCGCTTGCCAGCGCCGAGATGCTGCCCAGACGGCGTTCAATGTCGGGCACGCCGCCGCGGCTGAGCTCGCTGGCTTTAACGCCTGCGCGCTCCAGGACGGACGTGGCCACCTCGTAGCTCTCGGGGTGGACGCTTGTCGCGTCAAGCGGGTTCTTACCGCCGCTGATGCGCAGGAAGCCCGCGGCGTTGAGATATGCCTTGGGTCCCAGCTTGGGGACCTTCTTGAGCTGGCGGCGATCGGTAAAGGCGCCGTTTTCCTCGCGGTAGGCCACGATGTTCTTGGCCACGCTCGGCGTAATGCCCGATACGTATCCCAGCAGGCTTGCGCTCGCGGTGTTGACGTCGACGCCCACGCGGTTAACGACGTCTTCCACCACGTGGCCCAGGGTGCGCGAAAGCTCGGCCTGGTCAAGGTCGTGCTGGTATTGGCCCACGCCGATGGACTGGGGCGGAATCTTGACGAGCTCTGCCAGCGGGTCCTGCAGGCGGCGGCCCAGGCTCATGGCGCCACGCACGGTGACGTCCAGATCGGGATACTCCTGGCTGGCGAGCTCGGAGGCGGAGTACACCGATGCGCCGGCCTCGTTGACGATGGTGTATCGTAGCCCGGGCGCCTGCTCGGCAATGAACTCCGAGACGACTTCCTCGGTCTCGCGGCTGGCGGTGCCGTTGCCGATGACGATAGTGTTGACGCCGTCCTTCTTGACGAGGCGGGCGAGTTC